>NZ_JAGGKR010000002.1 GCF_017873855.1 Methanolinea mesophila | reverse complement strand
GATGGATCAGTGTCGGTATTGTCGGTACATGAATCGGAGTTCCCAAAGGGGTGATCGACCGATGGATCAGTGTCGGTATTGTCGGTACATGAATCGGAGTTCCTACGGGGGTGATCGACGGATGGATCAGTGTCGGTATTGTCGGTACAGGAATCGGAGTTCCTACGGGTGTGATCGACGGATGTGGCAGCGTCGGTCTGGGAACAATTGTCCGGCAGGGGATTGGGTCGGATGAGAGCAGGGTTGCGTTGAGGTTTACGGTATGCCGGTACCGGATATGGACCGCCCGGGTCCAGTCCCGATAACCGTCCATCCTGATTGTGACAAGGTGAATTCCTGCAGGAAGTCCGGGCAGAGTGCAGGGAGTTCTCCCGAGCATTGCCCCGTCCACGTACACGTCTGCGCCGGACGGGATTGACATTACGATGAGCCCCGCTGCAATAACCCCGGATTCACCAGTCGGGGTTGATGGTACAGGTGAAAACGAAAATCCAGGGAGCAGGGTGAGTGGCGGTAGCTCAGGAGGTGATGCGGCACCGGGCATTATGCACGCGCCGCTGATCGAGATGACGAACAGGATGAATAAGAGAAACCTCATATTACCCTCTTTGCTGATGTACTCTCCGACCCGGGCAAAGCCGGTTCCGGCAGCATATCAGGGGAATATTCGATTCTTTCACATTTTAATCCTTGTATCTCCATCAAAATTCCTTCTCGCATGAGTTCCTCCTTCTTTGTTCCGGAGTTGCCCCGGCATTACAGTGTTAATCTCTTATATCGTATCCTCGCCGATACAGTGCTACCAACAATGGACGTCTGCAAAGAGGACAATAAGGAAGAATTTCTCGCCCGGTTCGCCGGTGATATACTCGCCCGGGAACAGGCGTGGGAAGAGCGCCTCGTGCAAACCCGGCCGGGTCCGGTCGATAAGGGAATATTCATCGCGGCGCTTGCGGGTATCCTCTTCTTTGCACTCGTATTCCCCGGTTATCCTTTTCTCTGGATCGCGGCCTCGCTGTTCACCATCATGTTCTATCCTCTCACCATCGTCCTCCCCTCGGCAATCAGGCTCGCGACGGCGGGTTCCGGGACGACGGTCCGCGAGTATGTACGGATGCTGAGGCGGGTCGGGATCATACGCCACCGGGACAATTTCGTCTTCGTCCTCTGGAATGCGTTCTTCATCAACAGCCAGCCTCTCGCAGTCCCCATTATCCTGCTCTGTGTCAGCGACCTTGTCACGGCCTTGCTTTTGCTGGTCTTCGAGATTCACCCCTTCCGCATAATCCTGATCATTGTCGGCCAGTCCGTGGTAATCGTCATATACTACCTTTCGATCCTGTACCTGAAGCCGTACAGCGACGTATTCCTCGAACGCGTGAGATCGATGCGGAAGCACTTCCACCAGCGAGGGTACCGGGTCTTTCTCCTCGTCGCCGCCACCGGTGTCCTGGGCTTTATTCTTACCATGAGCGCCTTCCTGACCTTCCTGTTCCCCGGGATCACCGTCTGGGAGATTATGAATGAAGGAAGACTGGACCTGCTCAAAGATTTCGGCCGTCTTATCCTCGTAATTCTCGTCCAGTACGTCATAGTCCGCTTCATGCACGGAATTTTCAGCCGGGGGCTTATTGTACGGATAAACAGGGGGATCTCCCGTTACATCACCACCGAGGTGCTGCCCGCCCTTGATCACGGCCCTGCCGGCCTGGCCGGCAGGGAGGGTGACCCGTATACGTGTGAGGATTACCGGGAGATCGCTACCCGCCTCATCGAAGCGAAGATGTACAAGACCGGATCCGCCTCGATCTTCGGCTATTTCATCATCTATTTCATCCAGCCCGACCTTTCGCTGATCCTAGAGAAAGAAACGCTGGATTCTCTGCGCGGGCATATGGAGATCCGGACCTGAAGGGGTGTCGTTTCCTTCCTTTCGAAAATGGTGCCGGACTGGTGTCAAGACTGCAGTAAGAATGGGGGGGGATTTTTCCGGCTGCGTCGCCGGCTCGAAAAAATTAGTAAGGTACCGGGCTCATCGTCATCGTGGAGACCGCTGCAATCACGAATGCCGCCACGATAAGCGCGATAATTATGACGATTATTACGATCGGAATTATCACTGCTGCGACGGCCCTGCCGGTCGAGATCTCATGGAGTTCGCGGATACCGATGATCTCGAGGATGAGAGTCCAGATTGAACCGATGATGCTTACAAGCGGGATCCAGGAAAGAAGGAAGCTGGGAGTTGCCGCGTACATCATTGCCTTGACAGTCTGGATATAGCCTTTCCTCCCTCCGAAGAGCCAGACGAAAATGTGCACCCACGCACCGCCGATGAAGGGGCCGATAATATATGCGACTATCAGGAATACGAATATGAACAGGGGAAACAGCCCTGCGAACCCGGGCAGCGATGCGAGGGGGCTCAGGCTCGCCACTGCGGTATAGACGATTGTTACGAGAATCGCGCTGATGATGGCGAGGACGATGTAGTACGCAAACGTCGTTCCCAGGGAATCCTCCCTGGACATCTGGAAGGTCTCCACCGGTTTTAAGAGAAACCCTTTTAATTTCTCCACGAAGTTATCAAGCATAACATTTCACCTGCAGTGATTCGAATTAATGCTTTCTCTTTGATAGTCCGGAACGCTCTTACCCGGAACATGAAGAGCACATATCCGGGTTCCTGGCATAATTCGGCCCTATGTGTCCAGGGTAAACAGGACCTTTCCCGGATGCAGGGGTTCGCCGCGAACAATCCGCCGCCATGATTTATAGTTCCCCGGGGTAAAGAGAGGAGCATGGACTTCCCGGTCATCGTCGAGATCATCAATGCGTTCGCGCTCGCGTTCACCGTCATCGGTTCTGCACTGGTCATCTACGGAGGCGTGCTCGCGATTGTTGAACTCGTCCTCTTCGGGCTCCACCGGAAACAGACCAGTAAAAGCAAGATCAAGAGAAAATTTACGGGGTTCATAATATTCGGGCTGGAATTCTTCATCGCCGGGGACGTTCTTACCACGGTCCTCAACCCCACGGTCGAGGACCTCTCCCTCCTCGGTGCAGTGGTCGTGATCAGGGTCATCCTCGCCTACTTCCTGGAGAAAGAGGCGAAGGAATACGATATCGATTCGTGACCGATTACGGGAATACCAGTACACCCGACCCTCGCGGAAGATCCGGCAACCAGGAAGGAGCGGCACTTCTGACCGGCCCATCCCACCGAAATCATTATTGATTTCTTCGCAGATAGGAGCACCTGCCTCATTTCGGCTGGCCGAGCGTCACTCCACGGAATCCCTCGCGTCGGCCCGGAACAGTATCGAATCGGAAGGTGTCATCATCCGGAAGAGAGAATATTGCAGATTTTTATTCCGCGGCATGTATACGGCAGCCGTGCGGGGATCCTTCCCGGCCGGGACAGGATACCGCACCCGGTCCTCTTCACGGGATGACGATTTGGTCTTTGACCATTCCACGGGGCGTCCATGTCCCGGACATCCGGATATCGTACCTGTACTGCGAACGTCCGGAGCCGGGCCCTCACGGCCCGGGCCGGGGAGGGGATAGCACGGACCCCCGCACGCTACGGCACATCCTTCGGATCGAGGGGCTGCTTCCCTTCACCGGCTGCGCCGTTCTGCTCGGATTCGTGGTGACGTTATGGGAGGCAGGGTTCTCGGAGGCCCGGTGGGGGCTCTTCGTGCTCGCGATAGCGGGGGCGTTCCTGGTCCACATCGATGCCCACATCTGGAACGACATCATGGACCAGGAGATCGACCGTCGGGAGAAGAGCGAGGAGACCGGCCGGGACCGGCCCTTGCTCAACGGGTGGGCAACGGTGAGCGATTATCGGAAGATGTCCGCGGTCATCACCGTCCTGGTGGTGATCATCGCCGCGTACCTCACTACTCAGCGAATCTACATCCCGTTGCTGTTCGTTCTCGGCTTCTTCTTCGACTACGGGTATAACCATCCAAGGATCGCGCTCGGTCATAAGCCGTTCACCGAGTGGTACATCTTTCCCTGGCTGGTGGTGGGAGTGACCGTGACCCTCGTGTATGCGGCGACAGGGATCTTCTCCCTGCTGGCCTTCATCCTGTCCCTGCTCCACGGACTCACCGTGACATGCTTCGGGGTGTCGATGATGCGCAGGGACGCTCCTTCAGACCGCATGGGAGGAAAATGCACCTCCTCGGTGCAGTATCCCGGCCTCCCGCACTCGACCATCTACGGGATCATTACGCTGCTCGTCGCGATCTTCATGCTCTACCCCCTGACCCTGATCCTGGGCAGTGTCGAACTCGCCTACGCCCTTATCCTCGTTACCTCCATCATAGCAGGGGTCAACACGGTGCTCGGGGCACGGATCGACCAGCTCTGCACCCGTGCCATGTATTCCATGTTTCCCGATTTCGAAAAGAAGGCCAACAAACTAATGTTGCAGCAGGTCGGAGCATCGATGGTGCATGCGATCGCAATCAGTATCATCCTGGTCGTGTTCGGGGGGATACTATGAACGGTGACAGACGCATCGCCATCGCGGGGGGCGGAATCGCGGGGGGCTACCTGTCCCAGCTCCTGGCGCAGAAGGGGATCACCCCCGAAGTCTTCGACGGTATGGACCACGCCACCCGGTGCGGGTACCGCTCGTGCGGGTGGGGCGCCCCGGAGCGGATCGGGGCCTATCTCACCGACGTCGGCCTCGACCTTTCGGACTACCTCGTCGAGCCGATGACCTCCATGAACTTCGACGGCCTGGTGGCGACCACGCCGCTCTGGACCATCGACAAACCGGGGCTGATCCGGGACCTCACGGAGGGGAGCAGCCTGCATCGCCAGAACCTGACACGGGAGGCGGCGGATGAGTACGACCTGGTGGTGGATGCGACCGGGATCGCCCGGGCACTCCTCCCCCCCTGCAGGTCCGACCTGACGCTCCCCACCGTCCAGCACCGGGTTATCGTGCAACCGCTCGACGGAGAACGGCTTTTACCCGGGGTCCACGGGAACCAGATCCCCGGTCTCGGGTATCTCTGGATCTTCCCTCTCGCCGGGGACGAATACCACATCGGCATCGGCGGCATCGGGCTGGCCAGCCACGACAGCCTCATGGACCGGTTTTACCGGGACTCCGCGGACCGGTTCTCCTTCACCCGGGTCTGCGGCTGCAGGGGGGTCGTGCGGGTTGCCTCCCCTTACTACGCGATGCCGTTCTATTCCCGGGACCTCCGTGAGGACGGAACCTCCCGCCTGACCATGGGCGTCGGCGAGTCGATCGGAACCGTGTCGCCGTTCACCGGTGAAGGCATCGTCTACTCGCTCGAATGCGCGAGGATCTTTGCAGACTCGATGGAGGACCCCGAGGCATACACACGGACCGTGCTCGCCCGGTTCTCGTGGATGAAGAAGGAGCGGGAGACGCTCGACTACCTGCTCGCCCAGGGGAAGAACGGCGGACCGAGGATGCGGGACCGGTGGAGGTTCTTCCAAAACGCCCACCGCTCTGGCATCGGGCTCCCCGTCCTGGAGGCGTTCAAGCGGATGGGGAGCCTCTCCCGGTGGGTGGAGGGGTCAGACGGGTGAAGGGATCAATATCGCGAAATTATTGCATTCTGCGGAGTATCTTCATTTTCTCCGGGATAAAACGCTGAAATTGCTCCGATGACCGCACTAATTCACCCGAGTCCGCCAAAACCGTGGATTGACACAGCGGCCGGCTTTCCCTGAAATGACCATTTTTTGCCTTGCAGGAGATATCCCTGTAGGTGAGGCTATCCCTGTTGCAGGGTCTTCTCCGTCACCCATGAAAATTAAGAGGCGATCCGGTACCTACAGACCGTCCCCGCATCGTCTTCCATACAAATGTTCTCTGTTGAACACGCGGTAAAAAAGGACGTATGAATAAGAATTTGCTGATGAGCCCGGACCTCCCGCGTAATACATGAACGGGTACTGTAATTCCGCCCCGAAGGGGAAGTCATCGTAGACATCGAATACGAAAGTACCGTAATTATCGTTTCTGCCCACCGGGTCCAGTTCCCATAACTGGATCCAGACGGGACCCGTCACGGTGATGGATTGATCGTTCAAGAAATGAACCCGGCCCTTTTTGAAATTATCGGGCCCCCAGGCCCTCTGCCCGTTCACATTAATGCAGATCTCCTCCTCGATCTCTGCAGATGTCCAGTTACAAATGAGGGAATCAAGCTTGAGGCAGTACCTGTCGAGCTGGTCGTGCGCATCATTCGTAACGTCGTAGAAGATCCGATAGGTCCGGACCCGGTGACCAACAAGGTCCGGGGTCAACGGCAGAGGTTCGGCGAACGAACCCCGCCGGTGACTGCCGGTTATATGGAGCGAACCGATGGCGTCGTCTGCTCTTCCCCTTCCAAGATGGGGGGTATCGGATTCGCGGAGATGAATGTCGACATACTCTGATGGCCCGAGATCAAAGACTTCGTTCAGGCCGAGTGTCTCGCCGTCCCGCATGTGATGCGGCCCCCAGACCCTCTCGGCGCCTCCCGAATCGTTCATGAGGATGTACGGCTCCTCGGTCAATTCACTGCCTGTCCTCTCGCAGGAGATGTATTTCAGGGTTATTCGCATGGATTGTCGTCCCCCCCCGACGCTGTCACCCGTGCTCCGGGAGATATGACGTATCAGGACCGCCTGTTTAATAAATTATCCCGCATCGACATGCACACTAAATACCTTCACGGGATATAACAACGGGAGAGATACCCATGGAATTCTCCGACCTCGTCACCATTACACAGGGATCGCTTCCCCTCATGAACCCGGTATCGCCTGAAAAGGTAATTGCCGTCGGGAGAGCCGCAGGCCTTTCTTCTTCGGACCTGGTGATCGAATGCGGGTGCGGAAACGGCACCCTGCTCTCGCTCTGGGGCGAAAAGTTCGGGATATCAGGGACCGGGATCGAAGTCAGGAGACAGGCCTGCGAACAGGCCGAAAAGACGATCAGGGACAAGGGACTTGCGGACCGGATCACCATCCGGTGCGACGATGCGGCAACGTTCGTCCCGGAATCTCCTGCCGATTGCGCGGTAGCTCTCGGGGCATCCTTTATCTGGGGAGGCTTTGCCGACGCGCTCGATGCGTTGCGGGGTATGGTGCACAAAAAAGGCAAGGTGGTGATTGGTGACCGCTACTGGCGAAGTGACCGTGTCCCTCCCGATTTTGCTCGGGAATGGCCGGATGTCTGCACCGGATACGAACAGATCCGCCTTGC
Organism: Methanolinea mesophila; assembly: GCF_017873855.1. Lineage (NCBI taxonomy): Archaea > Methanobacteriati > Methanobacteriota > Methanomicrobia > Methanomicrobiales > Methanoregulaceae > Methanolinea > Methanolinea mesophila. The sequence goes on along the minus strand of NZ_JAGGKR010000002.1, from coordinate 274,851 downwards.
ACGGGAGGCCGGGTTTGATTGCACCTATCTCGTCAGGGCATCTGAAGAAGACTGGGACCGGTATGAAACGGGGATCTGGCAGGCCTGTGCCGGATGGATTGAAAAAAACCCGGAGCATCCTGACAGGGAAGAGGTGCTTGAATACCTCCACCATATCCAGGACGAGTACGCGGGATACGGGCAGGAACATATCGGATGGATAATGTACCTTCTCGAACCGGCCATTGAAGTGTAGGGAATAATTCTATTGTCCCCAACTTTTTACCGGGTAACTTTTCCAGAGTATTTATATAGTCAATACTCATATGTTGACGTATGCTTCTGCCCACCGGGGATAAACAATTTGCGTTATGGGTGATGCGGCGCAACGGCACTGCCAATATCACTATCGCACATTTACTGGGCATCTCACGCCAGGCGGTCTCACGCGGACTCCAGCACATGGACGAAAAGGTGGGCACTGCGCTTCGGGATATGGCAATTGCCAACCAGATCCTTATTGAAAAAATCAATGCAGAGCAAGGAATTCTGCTTGGAAGGTCAATCCCTTTCAATACGGCAGCGATAATCTTCGTCTCCTCAAAACATGGAGTCCAGGTATGGTACGAGCATGACGGTGATTGTGGTTCGTGCGAGCGTTATAACGAATGCATCGAGCTCGTGTGGGACTATGCATCTGAGCTGGGCATCAAAATCAAGGAAACCGCCGATCCGACGGCGATGGCTGAAGAACTTTTTGCACGAGTGAAGGAGATCATGAAATGACACGCGTATCCGAACTTATTTACGGATGGCTGGGCTGGTGCCCGAATACACGGATTGTAAAGACCTCACAGCGGGGAATAGAGTCTTCTCCACTCGAGAATCCAATTGTACTACCGGGATCCGGACGAATCAGGAAGGGAAAAGACCTTGCGAGAGAGAGCGTAAACATTCTCGTGCATAACAGACGACTGCTCTGGTTTTCATTCCTGATATTATTGACATTTATCTTTACCATCGTAACAAATTCGTATATCCGGTTTATTTCCGGAACAAACGCGTTTCCCGGCTTCGACGTACCCTATTCCACGACAATCCTGCTTGCAAGAGGATCATTGGAATGGGTTACCCTCACATTTACGACGACGTTTATTGAATATTTCGTGTTTTTTTATCTGTCAGCCGGCTTGATCGTGTGCATCTCACAGATTCCCTCCGGGAATTCAATTTCAATCCGGGGAGGATTGTCCCGGGCATGGTGTTATAAGCGACCCATTGCCGGCTGGACCCTTATCGGAGCGCTTCTTTGGATCACTATTGCCTACTTCACTTACGGATTCTACCTGATTACGGTATTTGCTCTTCCTGCAATGGTTCTTGATAACAAAGATCTGATTGCCGCGATCCGGGAATCGGTTTTCATTTTTCGAAGAATGTGGGTAGAAACCTATGTCCTTTTCGGCCTTATCCTTCTGATTACGATTGGATTCCTGCTTGTCACGCTCTTTTCCATAGGCCAGGTCGGGTTCGCGTATGGTCTCATAATTGGCGACAGTATTGTCGGTATTATAGCGAGTCTGGTGATGTCGGTTCTCATGGCCATTGGTGCGGTCGTCATAGGTATTGCCATATTTATCCTCTATAAGCATGATAGAAACGGGGAGTTCCTCTTAATCCCTAAAACACGTATGAGCAGATAATTCTTTAAAATAATACGGAATTCGGACGAATCAACGCTATGGAAGTGAGCAATTCAAGAAGAAGAGAGAACAATTCATCATTCCGGGAAGATTGTATCGCACTGCCTTGACCATTATCACCGACCTGGAGCGGTATTTTCCGGCTTATACAAATTCCCGTATTTCTTTTCAGGCCTGAGAATACGGTTTCAACCTTGCTCCGTGGATAATATACCTCCTAATTGAATGAATGAGCCGGTTTTTCCGTCGACCTCCTTCCTTCGCGAGGATCTTGGGGATTTCGTTTCGGCCGCATGGGGTGTCCCGGGCGGAATATCTCGCTCTAGGTTTAATCCCGGATGATGAATGATTACGGATTATTCCCGGTATCGGATCGGCCCTTTCGCCGCTTCTCCCTGTTTTCCCTGAACCGCTCCTTCGCCCGCCCGATCCGGTCCCGCAGCCACGACTCGTCGAACTCCGAGTCGTAGATGAAGGAGATCTCGTTCGCCACCTGCCAGTCGGCAGTGGTATCGACGGGTACGACACGGGTGAAGAGCGGGGATCCGGGGAGGGGGAACGGGACGTTGATGGAGATCTCGTCGAGGGGGAGCGTGGCGGCGAGGGCGAGCGTCTGGTCCACCGATTCTTCTGTCTCCCCGGGGTATCCCACGATGAAGAACCCTGCGGTCCCGATACCCGCTTCGCAGAAGAGCCGGACCGCACGGATACCGTCCGCGACCTTTATCCGTTTTCCCATCAGCCCGAGGGTCGCGTCGTTCCCCGACTCGAGCCCCAGGTGGACCCGGACGCACCCTGCATCCTTCATCAGTCCGACGATCTCCTCGTCGAGCCGGTCAACCCGGGAGAGGCAGGTCCAGGTGAACGAAAACCCTCCGGCGATCTTCCTCCTGCAGAACTCCTCCAGGTACGAGGTGTCGAGGGTGAAAGAGTCATCGGCAATCCAGATCCGGTCGTACCCATAGGAGAGGATATCGCGGATCTCCCGGAATACCTGGACAAGGGAGGGCCTGCGGTACTCGTTCCCCCAGACCGGCTTCGAACAGAAATCGCAGGAGTAGGGGCACCCCCGGGTGATCATTATGCTCGTCATCCTGCACCCCGCCGCATCCTGCCAGAACTCCTGGTAGCGGCGGTGGTCAAAGACGCTCCGGTCGGGGAGCGGGAGCCGTTCGATCTCCTCCGCGGGCAGGTGGACGGGCGGGACCCGGACCGGTGCATCGCCCAGCCGGGTGGAGAGCCCCGGATATGTGGAGAGATCGAGACGGGAGAGGTCGTCCGGCCGGCACCCCGACCTGCAGTAGTCGGCACAGAACCGGGCGACCGTGCGATCCCCCTCGCCGCAGAAGACGATGTCGAACGGCTCGCCGAACCGTTCGGGATAGAGCGTGGCCAGGGGCCCCCCGGCGATGAAAAGGGTTCCGGGAAGTAGGGCCCGGAGCTGTCCGAGGAGATTCAGCGCATTCCGGCCCATGGTGATCATCAGGTAGATGCTTACCACGGCCGGCCGCAGTTTTGTAACGTTCCGGACTACCTCGGCGGGAGCAAGGAATGTCCCGTCATGGACCGATACCGAAAGGCCGCGTTCCTTCATCTGGGCCGAGAGGTAGGCCACCGAGAGCGGGGGAAACAGTTTTTCCTCCTCGACGGGGTCCTTCTCACGGAAAAAAGGGTAGATGAGTGCAATGCGGTCAGGCATCAGTCTCTCCCCCTCCGCTTCCGGCGGCCGGCGGGCAGCCGCTGTGAGGCCTGCACCCTGATCGTTCCCCATCGAAACCGCGAAAGTCCGAATATCCGGAATAGAAACTCCCGGTAATGGGCCGCTCCTCCACTTCCACTTCTGCACGGGGTCCGCAACCTGATCCGGACCTCCTCGAACCAGGGTGAAACCAATGCCGCGTTCCGGCCTTTTTGAACCTGCACCGGGCTTTTATTCTCATTGGAATGCGAACGAAAGACACTCGTCTCGCCTCGTTCACCTCACGCCCGGGATTCGACCGTGAAAACAGCGCGAAGTGCTCTCCGGGTGTACACCTCAACGATTCCATGTGGGTATACCCGGGGTAACCCCCGCAGGAACACTCACACCTTCTCATTTTGCGGCACCTCCGTCGCCGGGATCCACTGAGAACGGGATACTGTAGGAGCAGGAGACGGGCTCCTGTGCGTCGCCCGGCGTGCCGAGTTCGATCCCGAACCCTGCCCAACAGAGCTCCTTCGTGTGTTCCCGCCCCCAGAAAACCTTCCCCGGGATCCGTTCTCCGGGAGCGACGGAGGAGATGCCAAACCGTATCCCCCGGACCGGGTCGTAGAGATCGTGTCCCGGTACGTGTTCCTGCCAGCCGGTAGGAGGAGGAGTAGGGTTCCCGTCGTGAAACCCGCGAGTGAACGAATCAGCGGCCAGCTCGTTTAAAAGGAAGATCCGGGTGATGCCGGGCTCACGCGGAGTGATCGTGCAGGACACTTCGATCGTATCCCCTTCTCTCCGGTACATGAACCGAGCTTCCGCTATCGGAGGGACGGGTTCGAACGACGGGGTAATTCCGAGTGCAGTCCTGACCGGGGAACTTACCGCGAGGAGGGGCTGGAGGAACGGCATTTTCATGTAGATATCCGAGACCAGGTCGAGGACCCGGGTGAGCGGGACCGTGGGAATTCCCTTCCGTTCCCAGGACATACGAGAATCGACCTGGAAGATCTTCCTGACGAGATGAGGACTGAATACCATCGTACTACAGTTTTTCGCGAAAAAGAACCCCTCCCGGCATTCCAGGGCAACCGCACCGATCCCCATCCCTTCACCGCTGACGTTCGACCCGCGGATAAGGACGAGCATGCCCCGTGCGAGTCCCCGGGACACTCCCTCGCCGAGATACCCGGGACAGGGTGAAAATTCGAGTACGGGGATGATAATCCTCCTCAGCGGACATCATTGGCGCACGAAAGGTATAGAGTCTCGGGTCCATGGACATGCCCGTGGCGTGGGGTGCCGGAGAGAGCAGGGCATCGAAGAACGGAGCCCCGAACCACACGATTGACCCCTCCGGGTAGTTTAAAGAGTAGCGAATGAAGGATTCGCCCGGCTTCGTGAAAAAAAGGTTAATACCCGCTCCCGCTGCTGCTGCCTGAGTCGCTGGTATCGACGGTCGGCCGGGTGGTAAGAGTGGTAGTCGGAACGGTGATCGGGACGGGCACTGCGCCGGTGATGTTTGCCACGTACCACAGGTCATTGAACCCCTCACCGTTCACCTCTCCCGGGGACTTGTCCCCGGTATAGGTATAGAGGGGGCGGCCCATGTACGCGAGCTGCTGCTTCCCGTCCGCTCTCGTCACGGCGGTAAAGTCGGAGCTCTTCAGGATCGAGGGGATGACGAGCGGGTCGGCATAGAACGGCGGCCACAGCATAATACAGGTGCTCGTGCACACACTCTTCCCCGGCGTGTCGCTCGCAAAGAAGTAGAGCGTGTGCCCGGTATCGTCCGCAAGGAAGAGCCCGAGGTCCCCCTGGCTCGCGATCGTCACCGAGTCGTCCGGTTTCACGACGAACCAGACCTTGCCCACCCCTTCCCCGAAGGTATCTCCAGGGACGGTGTCATTCCGGAAGTAGTAAAGCGGCCATCCCTTGTACGCCGTCTGTTTCGACCCGTCCGCCCGGGTTATTGTCGTGAAATCGGAGGATGAGAGTGGCGGGGAGACCATCACGTCGCCCGCAGAGAAGACCGGCCATATCTCGGCACATCCTCCGGTGCAGGTGCTCGCACCGCTCCCCGGTATATCCTTCGAATAATAGTAGAGGGTCATGCCCCGGGTGTCCGTCAGAATATTCCCGAGCGGATTGTTCACAAGTCGTATTGTGTCCGCCGGCGGCACCGGTGTCGTCGGGACCGCCGTGGTCGGGACGGAAGTCGGCGGAACAGTAGTCGGCGACGGGGTCTCCTGCCCTGCCGGGGGCTGGGTGCAGCCCGCGACAAGCACGAAGGTGACGAGCACTGCCGCAAAGATTACAAGAGCGAATGGACGCATGGATAACTCCTCACGTACGCGTGCATCCCCGTCCGGAATATATAAAGTTATCCGTCCTCCGGTACACAGCCCGAAGCCCTTCGGTATCCTGATCCCCGATTTGGTTCCCGGTACCATCAAGCCCGAACAATAATTTCATAATCCTTTTACCGTGAGGAACACACCGGATTCGTATGAATACGCGGACTCTTCTCTTCGTTCTTGTGCTGTTCCTTGCGGGGGGAATACTTACCGCCGGGTGCATCCAGAACCCCGGGCCGGAATCCCCCGGTCCGTCGACGACACCGTCTTTGACGCCGGCACCTGCGGACGGTTCCGGAGTCACGGTCACGCTCGCTACTCCTGAAAAAATGACCACCTCGGCCGACCTGATCGCCTTCGTCGAACGTGCGGCTGAATACGCCCGGACCAACGGGAGAGAGAATGCTCTCGCGGAGTTCGTCAACCCGAACGGGTCGTTTGCCCTCGGGGATATCGCCGTCTTCGCGTACAGGTACGACGGGACCGTGCTCGCTGATCCGTCATCGCCCGGTCTCGCAGGGACGAACATCCTGGACCGGACGGATTCGTTCGGGATATCGTACGTAAAGAACATGGCGGAGACCGCACGGTTCGGGAAAGGGATTGTCAGTTATACGTCCCCGCGCCCGGGATACGGATCCACGCCGGAGCCGGTACTCGCGGTGGTTGAGGACGTGAACGGGGCGTACTACGTAGGGGCCCGGATGTACGCGTCCGAAGGGAATGTCTACCCCTCGGCGGTGCTGAACGCGAGTGCCGAAAGTCCCGGCGTGGACGGCCTGGTGTCCTATGTAAAGGAAGCGGTCGCTTATGCCCGGGAGAACGGGAGAGACAACGCCCTCGCCGAGTTCAACAACCCGGGGGGCCGTTTCATCCGGGGTGAACTTGTCATAATGGCCCTTGACTTTAACGGCACGAGCCTGGCCAGCCCGCCGTATGCATCCGAATTGGCGGAGAACCGGATCAACCTGATCAATTACCAGGACCCGAACGGGGTCGCGACAATCCGGGGGATGCGCGACCTCTCGCGGGGAGAGGGAGGGTTCCTTTACTCGGTCGCGAAGGTCACCGTGGACAATAGCACGGTCTATTTCCCGAAGATCAATTATGTCGAACCGGTCGACGAGAACTGGTGGCTCTTCTCCGCGATCGTCGACCCCGCCTATTCGGGCGTGGCTGCCGGGGACCTCTCCGGCGTCCAGGTCCGGACCCATTCCAGGATGGAACTTTACGACCTGGTGAACCGGGTCGTCGATTATGCAAAGGCGAACGGGAAGGAAAAGACCCTCGCAGTGATCGACGACCCGAAAGGACAGTTCGTGAACGGGGACCTCTTTCCCTGGGCGGAATCGGCCGACGGGGTCCTCCTCGCCGACCCGTTCCTTAAATCGGATATCGGGCAGAGTATGATCGATTATACCGATGTGTACGGGATGAAGACCACCCGGGTGGGGATCGATGCAATGCAGAACGGGAGCGGATTTTCCCTGGCATTATTCCCGGACACCTCGGTGAACGGGACCGCCCAGATCCCGAAACTGATCTACATGAAGCCGGTCGACGACTCGTGGTGGATCGGGAGCGGGATATACGGCGTGGTCGTTGAATAATCTCTATTTTTTTCTGAGAGCCGGCACGACCATATCCCCTGCGGAATAACGATTAACTCTTCCCACGGGTCGGGTAAACCCAAAGGCTGATATCCAATGGGAATCGAGGAACATCGTTATGGGAGAGCTGAAACGGACCCTCGGGGTCTGGCAGGCGGCTGCGGTCAGTATCGGTGCAATCATCGGGGCGGGGATCTTCGTCCTTATCGGGGTCGCATCGGGGCTTGCCGGCCCGGCGGTTATCCTGTCATTTGTTATCGCGGGGCTTGCCGCCCTTTTTACCGCGCTGAGTGCCGCCGAACTCTCCTCGTTCATCACCGAGTCCGGAGGTTCGTACATCTACACACACCATGCATTCGGAAGGTTCTGGGGTTTTGTTGTCGGGTGGGTGCAGACGGCGGACTACGTGATCGGAGCCAGTGCGGTCTCCATCGGATTTGCCGGGTACTTGATCTACATCCTGGGCATTCCCCCGACAACGGTCGCACTCGTCATCATCGGCTTCCTTTTACCCCTGATCCTGGGTGTAATAAATCTCCGGGGAATGCGCGAGGCGGCGGGGATGAACTCGGTCATGGTGTTTTTAAAGATTATCGCGCTGATAATCTTCGTGGGGATCGGTGCCTGGTTCATCTTCATGAACGGGCCATCGGGGACGTATACACCGTTCTTCCCCAACGGGTTTTCCGGGATGCTCCACGGGGCGGCCATCATATTTTTCGCCTTCGTGGGGTTCAACACCGTCACGGTGATCGCCGAGGAGGTGAAAGACCCGGTTAAGAATGTCCCCCGGGCGCTCCTCATCGCATTTGTGGTCTGTGCCGCGCTCTACATCGGCGTATCCACCGTGGCCATCGGGCTTGTCGACTGGTCCGTGCTCGCCACATCCGATGCACCTCTCGAGACGGCGCTGCGGGTGGCGACACAGAATCCCTTTGTTCTCGCGTACGTCTCGATTGCCGCCCTGTTCGCCACCGCTTCCGTGGTCATGTCGAGCATCTTCGGGGGATCGAGGGCGCTCTTCGCCATGGCCAGACAGAAACTCCTTCCCGACCAGATCACCAGGATCTCGAAGAACGGGGTCCCTTACATCTCCGTTATCATCGTATCGGTGGTCATGGCAGCGATCGTCCTCGTATCCGGGGCAAATCTTGCCACCCTCGCGCAGGTCTTTAATTTCGGGACGCTTCTTACCTTCTTCTTCATCAATCTCTCTCTCGTGAAGCTCAGATGGGACGACCCGGGGGCTGTCCGAGGGTTCAAAGTACCTGCCTACCCGCTGACGCCAGTGCTCGGGATAATTTCGTGTGCCCTCCTCCTCGCCTATCTGAGCCGTTACGCCCTCATCTTCGGGGTGATCTGGATCGGTATCGGGATCCTGATCTTCGAGGGGAACTTGAGGGAATTCAAGAAAAAAGTGGTGGCAGAGTTCAAGAAGGAATTACACTCCGAAAAGCGGCCGGAACGCAAGCCTTGACCTGTCCTATTCCACTATATTCACTCTATGGGGACCCGGCCGGATTGGTTCGTTCGTGGTCCGGCCGGACGTCTGGTAGCACGCGAGTCCGGCTTCGCGAACGTAAGGCACATCTCCCGCTATATCCGGAGAGATGAACACTGGTTTCCACGAACCGTTCCTTCAGACTCCTTTTATCACCATCAGGGTGATATCGTCGAACTGGGGCTCGCCGCGGGAGAACTTCTCCACTGATGCAAGGATCTTTGAAAGAATCTCCGTGGAGCTCAGGCGGGCATTCTCCCGGATGAGATCCTTCAGCCGTCCATCGCCGAACATCTCGAGACCCGGGTTGATCGATTCTGTAATGCCGTCGGTATAGAGCACCACCACATCACCGGTGCCGATCTCGATAGTGCGGGAGGAGTAGTTCTGGTGTTCCGCAGCCCCCATGACGATCCCGGTCGGCATGAGCATTTCCAGCGATCCGTCGCCGTTCCGGTACACCAGCGGGGGATTATGCCCCGCATTGACGTACTCAAGTGTCCGGTCCTTCTCCGAGAGCGTTCCGTAAAAGAGGGTGACAAACATCCCGCCTTTCGAATCCTTCGATATTACGTCGTTTGCATCCCGGATCACCCTGGCAGGGTCGCGGTTCCAGAGGGCGATTACCCGGACGACAATCCTTGAGAGCGCCATGAACAGGGCTGCCGGTACACCCTTTCCGGCAACATCGGCGATCATGATGCCAAGTGTCCCTTTCTCGAGCGGGATGATTTCGAACGGGATGACGTCGAAGAAATCGCCCCCGACTTCCCTGGCCATCACGCTTCGCGCCGCGATGTCGAACCCCTTTACCTGGGGAATGACCTCCGGAAGGAAACTCTGCTGGATCTCCGCAGCAATGCGGAGTTCTGCATTCGATCGTGCGAGACGTTCCTCCATCGCCCTCCGGTCGGTGATGTCCCGGATGGTCTCAATCGCGCCGGTGATGTTCCCCTGCGGGTCGTAGAGCGGGCTTGCTTTCGCCCAGAAGTAAGCTCCCCGGCCCTGGAACGCCGGGATGTGGATGTCGACCACCAGCGTGTCTCCGATCCGCTGGATCGAGTGGTACCGCTTCTCGATCTCGCGGTCCGGGAGGAATACCAGGTTCGCGAGCATCGGTTTTCTCTCACCGTAGAACGGGATCGCGTATTCGAAGTCTCCTTTCCCGAGCACCTCTTCGGCACTGACCCCGGTCATCTCCGCCATCGCACGGTTCCAGGCGATCGCCTTTCCCTCACGGTCGATGACAAACGTCGCGTCAGGCAGGAAATCGATGATCTCCGCGAGGCGCTTCCGGGTCTCCTCCATATCCTGCTCGGCACGTTTCCGGTCGGTGATGTCCCGGATGGTCTCAATCGCGCCGGTGATGTTCCCTTGCGGGTCGTAGAGCGGACTCGCTTTCGCCCAGAAGTAGGCGCCGCGGCCCTGGAACGCCGGGATGTGGATGTCGACCACCAGCGTGTCTCCGATCCGCTGGATCGAATGATACCGCTTCTCGATCTCGCTGTCGGGGAGGAATACCAGGTTCGCGAGCATCGGTTTTCTCTCACCGTAGAACGGGATCGCGTATTCGAAGTCTCCTTTCCCGAGCACCTCTTCGGCACTGACCCCGGTCATCTCCGCCATCGCACGGTTCCAGGCGATCACCTTTCCCTCACGGTCGATGACAAACGTCGCGTCAGGCAGGAAATCGATGATCTCCGCGAGGCGCTTCCGGGTCTCCTCCATATCCTGCTCGGCACGTTTCCGGTCGGTGATGTCCCGGATGGTCTCAATCGCGCCGGTGATGTTCCCTTGCGGGTCGTAGAGCGGGCTTGCTTTCGCCCAGAAGTAGGCGCCGCGGCCCTGGAATGTCGGGATATAGATATCAACCACGAGCGTGTCCCCGGTCCGCTGGACCGTGTGGTACCGGTTCCCGATCTCGCTGTCGGGGAGGAATACCAGGTTCGCAAGCATTGGTTTTCTCTCGCCGTAGAACGGGATCGCGTACTCGAAGTCCCCTTTCCCGAGCACCTCTTCGGCACTGACCCCGGTCATCTCCGCCATCGCACGGTTCCAGGCGATCACCTTTCCCTCACGGTCGATGACAAACGTCGCGTCGGGCAGGAAATCGATGATCATCTCGAGGTATTCTCGTTCTTGTCCGGCCATTCTTCTGCCTGATGAGAGAGTCCACTACGTCCGTTATGAATGTTCTGAAGTGTCAGGAGGGAACATCCGGTCACCGGTCCGGGGTCTCGGGTAACTTATAGGGAGGTGGTGGAGGATCAGGGGCCTCCGGAAATTGATCTCTGTTCAGAGGCTCCGGATCACCATGAGCGTGATGTCGTCCGACTGGGGCTGGCTGCCCGCATGTGCCTTCACTGCGGAGAGGATATCCCGGATGATGTCGGAGGCAGGCAGATCGTGGGATCCAAGGACGACCTCGCGGAGCCTGGGCACCCCGAACATCTCAAGCGTCGGGTTCTCCGCCTCGGTAATCCCGTCCGTGTAAAGGACGAGAAGGTCGCCGGGAGCCAGGTGTACGAAGTCCTGGAAATACTCGGCATCGTCCATGAGCCCGGCCGCAATCCCGGTAGCCCTGAGTTCGGAGAACATGCCGTCCGCGGCGTGATAGTGGAGCGGAGGATTATGGCCGGCATTCACGAAGGTAAAGGTCCGGGTTTCCGAGTCCAGCAATCCGTAGAGCATCGTTACGAACATGCCCGATTTCGAGTCGTTGCAGATGATCGCGTTCGCGTCCCGGACCGCCTCCGCAGGACTATCCGGGTATCGCATCGCATTGACCCGGACCACGATCCTTGAGAGCGCCATGAACAGGGCCGCGGGGATCCCTTTCCCAGAAACATCGGCGATCATGACCCCGAGCCTCCCTGCGCCGAGCGGGATCACCTCGAACGGGATCACGTCGTAGAAATCCCCTCCGACCTCCTTTGCCATTACGCTCTTCGCGGCGATATCGTAACCTTCGATCTGGGTGACGGTCTTTGGAAGGAAACTCTGCTGGATCTCGGCGGCGATGGCGAGTTCGGTGTTCTTCCGCTCCATCTCCCGAAGGAGGACGTCGTGTTCAGCCTGGGTCTTCCGCTCTTTCTGGAGGTTTCCGATGATGAACGCGAACACCGCCATCCCCGCGGCATTCGCGAGGATCATGGGGAGGGCCACGGTCGAGACCACGGCCACTGCCTCGTCGAACGGGCGGGCGATGGCAAGGGTGAGGAGCATGTGCAACCCCTCCATCAGGACGGCGAAGAGCACCGCGATGGTAAACCCGGCAAACTTCCTCCCGACAGCGAGCCAGATGAGCCCCCCGATGAAACCGGCAAGCACGGTTGAGAGCGAACAGGAATACATCGTGAACCCCCCGAGGCTCATCCGGTATGCGGCCCCGATCAGTCCGGCGCCCACCCCTACCACCGGACCCCCGAGCAGGCCGGCGAGCATCGGCCCGAGGTCGCGGACATTGACGATGGCCCCCATGACCTCGACCCCGCTAAGGGTGCCGTAGACGGACAACGCCCCGAAGACGAGGATAAGGATGAGCTGGACCTTTATCGTCAGGCGCCCTTCAAGGACTTCGGGAAAGAATTTGCTCCGGGTGAGCAGATAGGCGACGACGATGATGACGCACATCATCTGGAGGAGGACCAGAAGGGATGACAGGATGGGGAACTCCATGGCTACGCACTCGTATTATAAAAAATGCACCCGGATCGCAGATAAAGGACCGGGTTTTACGCATTTGGGATCTCTTCGCGTATGACGGAATACCCACCGCATCGGGGAGTCCCGCGTCGGACGTGTGATCAGGCCGGTGACATACGCAGGGGGGGGCCCGGGTATCTCTGGTCTCCGATACCTTGCCCGGTCCCCCCGCGAACAACTCGGAATGCATAACATTGACCCTTGCAAAAATATAGAGGAGGTTTATCTCATGAAGAAATTTGTTGCCGTTACCGGCATTCTTGTCATTTGCCTTGCAGCCATGCTCGTGGCCGGGTGTACCCAGGCCCCCACGCAACCTGCCACTCCGACCGCGACTCCGACCGAAACGAGCACACCCGTGGCTACCACCGCGGTTCCCGAAACGACCGCCCCGACGGTCGAGACCCCAATGGTCTACAACGAGTCCGCCGACGGAAGCACTATCACTGTGCCTGTCGACGGGAAGTTCGTGGTCGTGCTCGCAGAGAACCCCACCACCGGGTATTCCTGGAACGTGACGGTCACCAGCGGGCTCGAGATCACGAACGACACGTACATCGCACCCGAGACAGGCCTTGTAGGAGCCGGCGGGAGCCATCAGTGGGATGTGAAGGCCATCGCCTCCGGGCAGCAGGAGTTCTCAGGCGTGTATATGCAGCCGTGGATGAACGCGACCGGGAACGAGACCACTTTTACCCTCATGGTCACCGTACCCTGATCACCCTCTATTTTTTGTTCGTCGAACGGGAATGATCTCTTCGACATTTCATGCCCGGACGCTCTCATATGTCCCGATGTCGAACCGGATCAGGTCCTTTGAGTACATGCGGAATGCCCGAACTCCCGTGGAGCGAGAAATTCCGGCAGTTTACTGCATGTCGCCGGACCCATCATGTCAGGAGGTTGCGGGAACACGAATTCCATTCCGATGCCGTTCTTCACCCGGCTGATGCTCCCAGGTTCACGAAAGATCCCGTCAGGAAAGAGGTATCTTACTCCTATTTCGGACCTTCCGTTCCCGGTATCTTTTAGGGGGGATGAAAAACGTTATACGGACTGAAGATAATTGGCAGGCATGAGACTCACACCGATGTATGTTCTTCTGGCGGTCCTGATGGTTGGACTGCTGTTTGCAGCAGGGTGTACGACAACAACGCCCCCGACAACCCCGACACCTACCGCCACGTCTACCCCTTCCGCAACCTCCACCCCGTCTGAGACCGTCACGGTGGCAACGACCATTCCTCCGACCACCGGGACCGCGACCATGACCATGACAATCCCCCCGACCACCGCGACGGCGGTGCCGACCACGACCGCTGCTCCGACAGGCGGTTCGGTGACCATTGATCTGATCGCCAAGAATATTGCGTTTAATACGTCAACTATCACCGTCCCGGCCTGTTCAGCAGTAACGGTGATCTTTGATAACCAGGATTCAGGTGTTCCCCATAACTTTGCGGTCTACACGAACTCGGAGGCTTTAACCCCTATCTTCAAGGGCGAGATCATCACCGGGCAAAAAACCATCACTTATACCTTCACGGCTCCCTGTACCCCGGGCGACTACTGGTTCCGCTGCGATGTGCACCCAAGCATTATGTTCGGTACCTTTAAAGTGACCTGATCACACCCCTTCTCATTTTAAAAGCCCTTGAACATTCTTTCGATCAGTCAAACAGAGTATAATCCTCTCCCAGATGGAATACCGATCTTCATGGAATTTTTCATTCCGCTCTGCGCCGTCATCATGATCATGTCCCGGCACTGAAGAGGCAGGAAAAGTTTTATCATATCTGATGAGAGGAGGGATGACTGACGATCTTACGTTCTTCAAATAACTTCGCGAAAAAATAAGCTATTTGAGGGTTATTTTCGGGATCGAAGAGGTATATGAATGAAACCCATTTGGAAAATTACCATTCTCATAGCGGTGGTCGCGGCCTGCATCGCAATTGCCGGATGCACGACCACCAATTCACCGGGATCTGGAACCCCGACCGCGACTCCCACGGTGGGATCCGGGGGTCAGGGTGCGGACTGGCCGATGACGAACTATGATCCGACGATGTCGCGGAGCAGCCCCCAGACGATAATCGGAAAGAATAATGTCGCAAACCTGCAGGTGAAATGGATCCTCAACACCAATTACCCGATTGAAGCCCCTGCACTCATCGTCGGTGACACTGCCTATGTCACCAACAACGCCCTCCAGGTCATCGCCGTAGATCTCACGACCGGGCTTTCAAAGTGGAAGTTCGATCCGGAAGTCTATTACACCGGAACACTTCTTCCGCGGGCGTCATCCACTCACGGGATGACCTACGAGAACGGGATCATCTATACTCCGACCGGGCCGAACGGGACCATCGTCGCCCTGAACGCCCAGACCGGGCAGAAATTATGGGAATCCGACCCGATAGGCACCGGGCCCGCATTCCGGGAGCCAGCTCCACCGCTGATATGGAATAACATCATCATGGCAGGCTCGGCTCTCGGCGATGAACCGCCGTTCGGCGTTGCGCAGAAGGGTTCGGTGACCGGGATCGACAAGACTACCGGAAAGACCCTCTGGACCACCCCGCTTGCCGTCGGAGAATGGGTTACCACGTATCCTCAGGCGAGCCAGAACGGAGGAGCGACCTCATGGACCGGCGGGGCCGTAGACACGGAATTGGGCATTGCCTACCTTCCGGTCGGGAACCCTTCGCCTGACTTCTTTACGGTAACCCGATCACCCGGGCCGAACAAGTACTCGAACAGTGTAGTTGCGGTGAGATTCAGCGACGGGAAAGTCCTGTGGGATACTCCGTTCGTCGCGGAAAATTCGGTGCTGAACATCAGCACGTCGGCACTCCCGGACGCACACGACTATGACTGTTCCTGGGGGACCAACCTGGTGACCGTCGACATGGGCAAAGGACCGCAGAAAGTAGTGATCGGGCATTCGAAGAGAGGCGATGTCATGGCTATGGATGCTGCGACCGGAACTCCGCTCTGGTGGACAAACGTCGTCTTTACCCAGAATGTCGATCAGAACCCGACGGCAACCGGAACCGATACCGTCTGGCCGGGGCCGGGTGCCGGATGCGAGGCGTTCACTGCCACCGATGGGAAGTACGTATACGTCGCCGGCAGTAGCACACCGGTCAGGTTCTACAGCCAGCAGCCAGGCTTCCTCAGTGGTACAGGCGCACTCTCCGAGGGTGGCGCCATTCCGGTGTTCGATGCGATCGACAACGGATATGGAAACGGGACTGTCACTGCCCTCGACCTGAAGACCGGGAAGGTGGTCTGGCAGTACCGGTCGCCGAACCCCACATTTGTCTCCCCCCTGGTGTCGAACGGCGTGGTGTATTCCGGGCGGCTGACCGATACCGGCGAGCCCTTCCCCTATAGCGACTTCGGCGGGCCGAGGTCCACGCCGCAGGTGGTCTCCGGCATCCTGATTGCTTTCGACTCCGACACCGGCAAGATCCTCTGGCAGTACAACCTCGGCGCCCAGGCAAGTATCGGAGGGCCTTCAATCGGAAACGGTTACCTTCTGGTCGGGACCGGAGGAATCCAGGCACCGAACAGCGGGGGATACCTCATCGCCTTCGGGCTGCCGTAACCAGAAATCATATTCTTTTTCTTCGGGATCGTAATATTTCCCTTATGAAGAACGCCGGAAACGTTCGGGAAGAATAACGGGGATGTTCCTGTCCAAAACCGCAGACCTTCATTTATTCACAATTCCGCGAGGCTAAACGATATTACCGTTTAAACCAATTTACCCGCGGCATCTTCAGGCGAATTCTTGTCCGGCCCGATGCAAAAGTGTCCCGTGACCACGTGACGGTTCATATCTCGGCCCGGCTCTCCGGGAATGTCCCGCAGGTTGTTCCTGATGAAGAAGTAATGATATGACGACGGCGAAGGAAGGTGAAGTATGGATTTCTTCAACCAGGCATACAAGGGGAGACCGCCCTGGGACATAGGCCGCCCCCAGAAAGAGTTTGTTGATCTGGTCAGGGACGGGGAGATCACGGGGTCTGTCCTGGACATCGGGTGCGGGACCGGGGAACACGCCCTCTTCTTTGCAGCCAAAGGACACGAAGTCTGGGGGGTCGACTCCGCACCCCTGGCCATCGGGAAGGCGAAGGAAAAGGCGGCAGAGCGGGGACTCTCCGTGCATTTTCTGGTCCATAACGCACTTGAGCTCGCCTCACTCGGCAGACGGTTCGATACCGCCACGGACTCGGGGCTCTTTCACACCCTCTCCGACGAGGACCGGCCGGTATTCGCGGAGAACCTCGCCGCCGTCCTTGTCCCGGGCGGGAAGTATTTCATGCTCTGCTTCTCAGACTTCGAACCCCCCGGGTACGGGCCGAGGAGGGTCTCTCAGGGAGAGATACGGGAGACCTTCAGGGACGGATGGACCGTCAATTACATCCGGCCGGCGACCTTCGAGAGCCGCACCCGCGAACAGGGGCCGAAGGCATGGCTGTCGTCGATCACCCGGTTGCGGGGGACGGGAGAGGAATGAGCCGCCCGGGATGAAGAGTACTCGAAAGAACCGGGATAATCACGAGGCCATCGTGAGCGCAATCCGGAAATACCGTGTCTATCCTTCTGCTCCGAAGACTTTTTTTCCCCTCTCCGTATAGTCGACCAGTCCGAGCTGCCGGAGGAACTCCGTAGAGTCGTCGACCTCTCTCCCTTCCGCGAGCCTGCCGTTCTCCAGCCGCCAGATAAACACCATCTCCATGGCAAGTTTCCTTCCGGTCGGGGGGATGGGGACCCCGGAGAGGCTCCACGCTCCCGTGTGGGTCCCGGTGGCAGTGACCCGGACCCATACCGTGTCTCCTTCTGCGATCATCTCTTCGATATGCTCGTGCCAGTCGGGAAAAGCCCCGAATGCGAGGGAGAAGAGTTGCCTGAACGGTTCGCGGCCGACCTGGTTGTGGGTGTGGTCGGCATAGTCCGGTACTACCAGGTCGTCGAACACAGACAGGTCACGGGCATTGTAAGCTTCGATGAACCTGCGGACGACCGCCTTGTTCTCTTCCGGCGACATAGGGCTTCATCCCTCCCTTGCAGTGCGTGCTATATAGCAATTGCCATAGTTCTCCGGGATCGGTCGTTGGAACGGGGTCGCACCAACGTCCCCGGGAGAATCCGGATACCATTATTCCTTACCCACCGGCTCTATCCGAGGGTCCGATATCATTCTTTCATATCCAGGGTTCGATCCGGGAGAGTCCGGATATTACTGTTCCTTCTCCACCAGTTCGATGTGATAGAGCGTCGGCCAGAGCTTGCCGGTCACGAATAGGCGGTCGCCTGCAGAATCGTACGCGATCCCGTTCGGGCAGTCCTCGTTGATGAACCTGACTGAAGTATTTCCGTACAAGGGAACGATCTCGGTCCAGCCGACCTGCTTCTTCTCATCGGGGGTGAGGATCCCGGAAAGATCGATCCATCCCGAAACCTGGCCGGTCTCGGGCGAGATTATGGCGATCGCATACGAGGGCCAGACGTTTGCATAGACTTCTCCCCTGACATATTCCAGCTCGTTGAGGTTTTTCACCGGGACCCCGTGATCTGTCACGGTGACGTTCCTGACGGGTTCGAACGTCATCGGGTCGAGGAAGTAGATGGTTGACGAACCGTCACTCATGATCAGGCGGGTGCCGTCGAAGGTGATCCCCCAACCTTTCGTGGAATACGGAAAAGTCCCGAGCGGGGTGAGGGTGGAGGCTTCATAGAGAATGCCGAACCCGGAAGTCTCGGTCTCCTGGGCGATGCGGTCCCCGTACACAGTGGCCCCTTCGCCGAACCAGGCGTCCTGCAGGCGAAGTGCCTTTATGACCCCGCCCGTGGTCAGGTTGACCAGCCGTATCGTCGAATTCCCCTGGAGGCCCGTGCTCTCCACGAGCATCCCCTCATAATAGGCCAGTCCCTCGGTAAACGCGAACCGGTCGTGGGGATAGGTGGCGAGCACGCGATAGGAATACACATGGGGAGCCTGCACAGGAACGCCGGAGTCCTGTGACGGAGGGTCCAGATGCCCGGGGTGGAGGAGGACCGTAATAACAAGCAGGAAAAGAAGCAGAATCACGACCGCTGGAAGGGCATATCGCATTTCACTACGGTACTCCTGCCGAGGCTTTACACATTGCGGATTAATCCGAAAAGGACCCCCCCCGGCCCCGGGGTCCTGCTGCCAGGGGGAGATACTAGAGGGGAGGGAAGGTGATTTTAGTCGTTCCCTGACGAGGGAGAAGATCCCCTACAGGGACGGGTAACGAATGACCCTGGAGGGATGAGGAACCGATCCCATTAACATTCACCCGCGTAACGTATTCGACATGACGCTCGCGGACCGGGTCGACGAAGGGATCACCGAACGCCAGTGGCAGCTCGCGATCGTCCTATCGAGTGCCGTGGTCCTCGTCCTCACGCTGTATTTCCTGATCGAGGGGATCAGCACCGTGTTCATGCACCTCTACTACTTCCCCATCATCCTCCTCGCGTATCACTACCGGGAGAAGGGAGTGCTGTACTCGGCCGGGCTCAGCGCCCTCTACCTGCTCATGGTCTTTTACTTCGATTACGCGGACAGCATCGAGATCATCAGCGCATTTTTACGGGTCATCGCGTTCATCGGGGTCGCGGTGGTGGTCGCCTTCCTCTCGACCGGCCTCCAGAAGAAACAGCTCGAATACCAGAGCGTAAGCGAGTTCAACTCCTACATCATCTCGAACGCGAACGTCTGGCTCACCGTCCTCGATGGCACCGGAAAAATATTCGTGTGGAACAAGGCCGCCGAGGAGATCAGCGGCTACTCCGCATCCGAGGTGGTGGGGAAGAACACCATCTGGAGGATGCTCTATCCTGACCGGGACTACCGCAGGACCGTCACCGCCACGATAACCCGCATAATCGGAGAGGAAAAGGTATTCCAGAACTTTGATACGACGATCAGGACCAGGGATGGTGAGAAAAAATCGATATCCTGGAACACCAGGGCTTTTCCAGACGACCACGGGGTTCTTGACCGGTACGTTGCCATTGGAATCGACATTACCGAGAGGAAACTCGCCGAGGAGCGGAACACCGCGGAGCAGGAGCTCGCCACCTCGGTGGCCGAGGGGAAGCCGCTCGACAGGATCCTCTCCCTTGGCCTCGACCTGGCGCTCACCCTCGCGGATATGGACTCGGGCGGGGTCTATATCGCAGATCCCGGGACGCACGAGCTCGAACTCGTATGTTCGACCGGCATATCGGAGGAATTTGCCCGCAGGGTGGGTTCCATCGGGTTGGATACGGAGAAGGGGAACGTCGTACTCAGGGGCGAACCGGTCTACTCTCAGTTCGGAACCGGCGACCTTGCACGGGGGGAAGCCGAGGAACGAGAAAGACTCCGGGCGATCGCCATAATCCCCATATCCCGTAACAGGGAGGTGATCGCCTGCCTCATCCTCGGGTCCCATACGCGGGACGCGGTCCCGGAACGGAGGAGAGGGCCGGTGGAGATCATCGCGTCCTACTTGGGAAACCTCATCATCAGGGTGAGAGCAGAGGAAGCCCTTCGTGAAAGTGAGAAGAGGTACCGCACGCTCTTCGAACGGGCGGCTGACTGCATCTATATCTTTGAGGCGGAAGGGAAGGACCGTGGGAGGATCGTCGATGCCAACATGGCCGCCGCGAAGATGCACGGGTATACCCGGGAAGAACTCCTCCGGATGAAGATCACCGACCTCGACGTTGAGGAGTCCCAGGCCTCCGCACCCGAACGGTTCGCACGGGCGTTGAAAGGGGAATGGCTCACCGGTGAAGTGATGCACCGGCGAAAAGACGGATCCGTCTTCCCCATGGAGATCAATGGCGGACTCCTCGACCTGGGCACGAAACGGTACATCGTTGCGATCGACAGGGACATCACGGAGAGGAAACAGGCGGAGAAGGTCCTCGCCGAGAGCGAAGAGCGGTTCAGGGGCGTGGCGGAGCGGAGTTCGGACGTTATCATCCTCGCAGACATGACCCGGAACGCGACCTACGTGTCCCCGTCCGTGACCAGGATCCTCGGTTACCGCCCGGAAGAAGTAGTCGACCGGCCACCGGAAGATTTTGTCCTCCCCGAAGACCTTGCCCGGGTCATGGAGATCCACCGGAAGATCGCCAGGGGCCTCCAGGGAGAGACTGAAGTCAGGTTCAGGAAAAAGGACGGGAGCTACGCCTTCCTCGGGATTACTGCATCTCCCATCATAAAGGATGGCGAGGTCGCGGGGGTACAGTTGATCGGGAGGGACGTCACGGAGACAAAACAGGTCGATCTTGAGAGAAAGGAGGCCATCGACCGGATAACCCGGAATATGGAGCAGTTTGCGGTTCTTAACGACCAGATCAGGAACCCTCTTTCCGCGATACTCGGATACGCATCCCTCGAAGAGGGCCCGGTCTTCGAGAAGATCGTCAGTCTTTGCTATGAAATAAACAACATTATCACCCGGCTGGACCAGGGATATATCGAGTCCGAGAAAGTACGCGATTTCTTACGGAAACACTACGAGATCGCGGTAAACGGAGATTGAACACACCCTTCGGCACCGGTTCCTTCGATGGACATCTGTGTCAGATTCATCGATAAAGGCGGATCACGCACTTCTCTGAATACTTCCTTGGCGTATCTAATGCGGGAATCAAAGGATTTTAATCGGTCAGGGGTGAATGAGGAGGTTCACGCGAGAACATCCGGATATCTGCGACTCATGATACCGAAATCCTTGCCGCACCAAAATCCCCTATAGAGAAGATATCCATACAAATAACCCGTCCGAATGGGGTTTTATAAATGAGAACAAGGCGAATTCCCTCCGCCTCTTGTATTAACCGGGACAATTATAATAATTTAAATATTATTTAATTCTTAGTCCCACCGTGGAATTCCCATGAAATTTTCGCCGTTAATTGTATCCATATTCATTCTTGCTATCGTAATCACACCTGTTCTCGCCGTCAGTGCGAGCGATCTTATCGCGAAACATCAGACCGGTTCGTCTTTTGCGATCACCATCCCGACCCGGTTCTTCACTGTGAGCCCTACGGAGGTCCCGACACCGCTCGTTACAGGTACCCTGACTGCAGTTCCCTCACCCCGGATCACTCTAACCCCTTATCCGACCCGGAATGTTTCGTCTCTCTTCGACCTCTTCCAGGGCAGGAGTATATTTACCATTCCCACCATTGGTCCCAGGCCGACACCGTCTCCAGGCATTCCCCATGACAGGACACTCACGTGTCCACCTGATAAACCGGTGGGTGAACTGCATCATTGCCTCTGTACATGCGTGTGTTTTGTAGGAGAGGACTGCAGCTGGTGTGTCGATCCCGAAACCGGGTATACCTATCCGTTCGGGGTAGACGATGCGGGAAGAGAGTTTATCATCAAACCGGGCTGTAACGCAAAATGGGCCGATGAATGAAACTCCTCGGCATCATTCACATTTTTTTCAATCTCGGAACACACGGAATCACCTGTCATCTTTGCTGAAAAATCTGATATGAGACGTGCGTGAGGTCGTCCGTCGAGGTACGATTCGAATATGTCTATCGTGCGTCACATTTCGGGGGATCAGGACGCATCACCTCAAGGACTGCACGATCTCTTCGGGAACGATAAGGTCGAAGAGCCCGTGAATCCCGGCCCGGGCGGCGTCAAACCAGTTCACCACACTCTCGCCGGAAACAAACCCGGACGGTCTCTCAATGCTCATGGTGAATATCAGGGTCCACCCCGGGGTTCCGGGTCTGTTATCCATGGAAAACACCGACCCTTCCGTGTCCGGGATCTTCGTACCGATGAGCATGATTTCACTCTTTGCAGTATCGACGAAACAGTTGAATCTCCCGGAGAGGACACGTCCGATGTCTTCGATTCCGGGGAGTTCCATCCCGTCGACCACTGGTATCAGGTCGGTATACTGAAGCGTGCACCCGGTGATCCGGGAAATCTCTCCTGCCCCGTCGATCATATCCGTGATCCGGCCCCTGATGTGCGGCCAGCCCGGATAGGGCCGCGGGACTGTCAGGGTCAGAGGTTCGGCATCGGATCCGCGGGTACAGAGACAGAAGACTTCCTGGACCGGTGACCGGGAAAAGGAATGTGCCGGCGGATTATCCATGAAAAGAACTCTTTCAGATGAGGTATTATTCTATTGTTCTGCCTCTTCCTTGGATCGACGATGCGGCAGATCCGGTGAAGAGGTAAAGGAAGGACGATTTAGCCGGCGGATGGCGCCGGAAGTGCGGGATTCCATGCCGTAATCGGAAATCCTGTCCTTGTTTTTTTTGCATATACCGGTGGTCTCATCTTTGCCTGGTTCCTCGATCGTGCCTTTGTTTTCACGATGCCGGAGGCCGCATCCTTAGCCGGCCCTGTTTCTTTTTTCCCTTTGGCGGGGGTCATTTCATTTACTAGTCCCCGGGTCGCGTTTTTTCATATGCGGGAGATCACATCTTCGACTGGTCCCTGGGTCGTGCCGTGCCTCGGACCGAGGGTCCCTTTGCCCCGAGACCGAGCATCGGGTCATGCTTCTTCTTTTTCCTGACATCGCCGGGTTCGACGTCCGGCTTCTTTGCGAGAAAACATTCGACCGGGTCCTTTCCTCCAGGGCAGGTCCTCTCCCGGAATTCGGTGCACTCTTCGCACACCGGGACCTGTGTGGGAAGCAGCGCCGGGAAGTGGTCTTTCCAGAGCTCCGGGTCGATTTTTCCCTGCTCCAGGAAACGCTGGATATGGCGTGCCGTGTAGTGCATACATACTACATTGGGGGTTTTTCCGTTATGAGATTTAGTGACGGATCCGTGAATGACAGGAACGTCTCACTGCCGGCGGGTAAGGAGTTACACGGAAGGCGGCGCGTATCCTTCTCGAAAAAAGGATATTGCCAAACCCGAAAGCTCGAGGAATGGATCTGAAAAATGCAATAGAATACTGAATCCGTGGATACAAAAGATGAAGCAAAACAAATCCGGTTCTCGTTATCAAAAAGGAATGGAATCGTTACCATTCCATGGATACGCCCCGGCCGGGATTCGAACCCGGGTCAAAAGCTCCGGAGGCTTCTAGGATATCCACTACCCTACCGGGACAAGGCGTGCCTGCATCGCAGGTACCACATAGATAACGCCGGGATTGCTAAAAAAAGTTTGGAAGGATCCCGTTCAAATCGCGAATTTACGGAGGAATTCCGTGAACGCCGCACTTCCTCCGCAGGGGAATTCGTGTGAAATCCACTTCTTCAGGTCAATAAAACCGGGTCTTCCGGTTCATGATCAGCATGGGGAGCAGGCTCCCGAAGACGATCGCCACGGAGATGAAGAGCGTGAGCAGCCCGTTGGATATCATGGAGGCGACGGTGAAGAACGGTACGGAGGTCCCCAGGCGTATGATCGAGGCCATGTCCTGCAGGGTGAGGATGTAGTAATATCCCGGGATGAACTGGACCGATGCCGCGACGAGCGGGATGACCACGGGCAGTTTGATCCGTGTGCAGATGAGGATTGCCAGGATCGTGAGGACCAGCGTGCCGAAGAAGACCCCCGCATACCCGGACCCTCCCTGTTCCACCAAGACGGTGCGGGTCAATCGTCCGACACCTCCGCAGAGCAGGCAGATCAGGAACGCCTGCCGGGGTGCTCTCATGAGCACGCAGAAACTGAGCGCGGCGAGCGCTCCGAGCAGCGTGTATATTATCAGGTCGAGTTCCGGCCGGAAGTGGAAACCCGGACTACCCGCCGGCGGGGAATAGAGCAGGAGCACGACGAGCAGGCCGACCGACATGATGGCGAGCACGGCGAAGAACACCATCAGCCGGGGGATCCCGATGTGCATGTGGTTTCGCATGATCTCCCAGCCGGCGTTGATCAGCTGGAAACCCGGGATAAGGAAGATGCAGGGGATAATGAGCGATACGAGCGGCGTTCCCGTGGGGATGACCTGCGAGAGCAGTGCCGCGGAGATCGTCGCGACGAGGGTGGCGGTGAGGACCCCGATATAGTAGTTGAACTCGTATCTCACCACCAGTTCGCGGGTCAGCCCGGCGAGGAGTGCCGCGATGCTGATGATCACCAGCGCCCAGGCATCGGCCCGGTTGAAATAGCCGAAAATCGCGGTGAAGACGACGAGGGCGATCATCGGGAGAAGGAAGGAACGGACCTCCCGTTGCCCGAGGTCCCGGAGATCCCCTGTAACCCGGTCCGGGTCCACCCTGGAAGGAAGGGAATGCAGGTATTCGCTTATTCCGAAAAGGGCCTGGCCGTTCATTCGCGTCGGGAGCGGGAACTGCCGCATGCCGACCCGCTGCTCCCCTTCCCGTTCGAGAGAGATCACCAGGGCCTCGAACCCAAGGAGGACGTGCATCCGGCCACCCCGGAGCTTCTCGTTCAGGACGGTGAGCGAATCGAGGATCCTCTGTCCCGGCGACCCGGCGGAGAAGAGCGTGGTGCCCAGGTCCAGTTCAGCGGTGAGTATCTCTTCCAGAGATGCACGGTTATCCGATGCGGTTCCCGTCACTTCTCTCACCGGGCCAGCCCGGTCCGTTTCATCCATGCGTTCTCACATCCTTGTCCGGTGCGGCAGCAATACACCGGGACCTTCTCTGGATCAGGAGTTCCTTCTTATTGCATTTTCGGAGGGAACTTGTCCGATGATAAAGTCCTTTTACATCGGTTCGTGCGCTGCAGTATAATATTGTTGCAAAACTGATGTTCGCGAGGGGATCGGACAGGGATCTCCCGCACACTTACGGGGAAAACCCGATCAGGACGATCCCCGTTTCAGCGGGTTTCATCGCCGCCGACGAGGCAAACGATCGGGAATGAGAAAAAAATTGACCCGGCTTCACGCCTTTTTCAGCTGGTAGGTGTGCCAGATCTTGCAGGCGCCCTCGTGGCTCACCATGCAGGGCCCGACCGGCGTCCTGGGGGTGCAGACCTTCCCGAAGAGCTTGCAGTCGTCGGGCTGGGCGATGCCCCTGAGCACCTTGTCGCAGATGCATGCGGTATGCTTGTCGACGTGTTTAAACTCGATACCGAACTTGATCTGGGCGTCGTACATTGAAAACTCGGGCCGGAGTTTCAACCCTGATCCTGGTATGACCGGGAAGCCCCGCCACTCAACGTCGCTCGGTTCGAAGACCTGGTACATAAGGTCCATCGCTTTCCGGTTTCCTTCCCGGCAGACCGCCCGGGGATAGGCGTTATCGATCCGGTGGGCGCCTTCCCGGACCTGCTGCACCAGCATCAGGAGCCCAAGGAGGATATCGTCCGGTTCGAAACCGGCAACCACCTGGGGGACCGGGAACTGCTCGTAGTCCGCGTACCCGGTCACGGTGCAGACGTGTCCGGGGAGCATGAACCCGTGCAGGGAGGCCTCGCCCTGTTCGAGGAGCCACTTCATCGCCGGGGGGACCAGCCGGTGGCAGGAGAGAATGGAAAAGTTGTCCGGCGGCCTGGTGAGGAGGGTCGCCGCGACGGTGGGAGCGGTGGTTTCAAACCCCACCGAGACGAAGACTACCTCTTTCTCCGTGGAACGGGCGATGTCCACCGCCTTGTGCACGCCCTGGACGACCCGGACGTCCCCGCCGCTCGACTCGAGGGAACCCCTGCTTCCCGGAACCCTGAGCAGGTCGCCGTAGGTCGCGACGATGCAGTCACGGTCTACCAGTTCGAGGGCGGCATCGATCTCCCCCTGGGGGGTGATGCAGACCGGGCATCCGGGACCCATCACGATCTTCAGCTGTTCGGGGAGCACGCTGCGGATCCCGTGCCGGGCGATGGCGGCCTCGTGGGTCCCGCAGATATGCATGAAGGTCATGTCCCTGTCAACGAGATCATGAATCTTTCGGGCGATCTCCTTTCCTACTGCCATTTATGAAGTTATTATTAACCCGGTTCAATGATAATTATAGTGATATGGCAACCACTACGGTATTCGGCCTTTCCGGGGACCTGGCCGCCCTGGTGGTCTTCATCGTCGGCCTCGTGACCGCGTTCATCGTGTACGGCATCGTCCGATGGCTGAGGAAAAAAGCCGAAGAGACCGAGAATGTCCTGGACGACATCATAGTGGCGGCGTTCGGGACCCCGGTAGTAATCGCGATAATCGTGGTCACGGTATACTTTGCCCTCCAGGTGGCGGACCTGCCACCGTCATGGCAGTTCGTGCTCGACAGCAAGTACCTGAATGTCGTCTGGATCATACTCGGCGGATGGATCGTGGCCACATTTCTCCACAATGCCCTCGTGGCCTACGGGCACCGCCTCACCTCCCTGACCGAGAGCGATATCGACGACCGGATGGTGGCATTCGCGGAGATTGCCGCGAAATACATCGTCTGGTTCATCGTGTTCCTGCTGATCCTGAGCGTGCTCGAGATCGACATCACCCCCCTGCTCGCCGGTGCCGGGATCATCACCCTCGCGATCGCGTTCGCCGCCCAGGATATCTTCGCCAACTTCATGGGTGGTGCGGTCATCGCGATGGATAAGCCGTTCAAGGTGAACGACCGGGTCAAGATCGACGAGTATTTCGGGGACGTGACCTGTGTCGGGACCCGGAGCACCCGGATCAAGACCCTCGACAACCAGATCGTCATCGTCCCCAACAAGAAGATGCTGGACAGTTACGTGGTCAACTATGCCCAGCCCGACTCGAAGATGAAGGTCCGCATCCCCATCGGGGTCGCATACGGGACCGATGTGATCCGGGTAAAGGAGATCCTGCTTGAGATCGCACGCGAGCAGGCGGAGAAGATCCCGTATATTCTCACCGACCCGGCACCGCTGGTATATTTCCTGGAGTTCGGGGCTTCCAGCCTTAACTTCCAGCTCGTGCTCTGGTCCAATGATTTCTCCCTCACCTGGGAGGTACAGGACGCGATCAATGTTCGAATCGCGCAACGGTTCGCTGAGGAAGGAATCGAGGTCCCGTTCCCCCAGATGGACGTGCACCTGAAGAGAGAATAATCCATTTTTCGGGTTATTCTGTCACTATCGTTTCACATACGCCGTCACTTCAGGGAGAAGACCGGTACTCGAACGGACGGTCACTCCGGACCCGCAGGATTTCTCACGGCGAAAGAGAAAAATCCGATTATGCATTGGATGTTCCGGACCCTGAGGCAGGCTCCCGGCAGTCGCTTTATTTCCCGATCGGATCATCCCGGATCACAATATTTTTCCCTGCACGTCCCCACGATCGCTTATGTTCGGGGTCTCCACCTTCTGTCTCCATAACCAGCCCCTCTCCGCCGCCCTCCATGAACTGGGAAAGATAACCCGGTACGTGGAGATCATGGACGAGGGGCTCCACTTCCTCGAGGACTCCTCTCCCCTGGCCTCCCATTCCCTCCATTATACCCTCCATGCCCCTTCACGGGGTGTGAACATCGCGAGCCTGCTCGAACCGATCCGGAGGGCGAGCGTCGAGGTGACCGGGCAGTGCTTCGAGGTCGCAGCCGACGTGGGTGCGTCGGTCATCGTCCATCCCGGTTATTTCGCCTGGGAAGAGGAGCGGCCGCGGGCCGAACTTCAGCTGAAGAGGTCCATCCACGACCTCACCCGGATGGCCGACGACCTCGGGATACAGTTCTTCCTTGAAAACATGGGGAACTGGAACTATTTCTTCCTAAAGACTCCCGATGAGATGCCCCTGCTCGACGGCACCGGGTTTGCCCTCGATGTCGGCCACGCACACCTCAACCACTGCCTCCCGGCATTCCTGGAGTACCCTATCCGCCATATCCACCTCCACGACAACGACGGGAAGGAAGACACCCATATGCCCGTCGGGGCGGGGACGATCGATTTCCTTCCGGTCATGAAGGCCGTGGAACGGGAAAAGATCATCCCGGTGATCGAGGTCGATACCCTGGAGGGGGTCCGGATGAGCATCAGTGCGCTCGACCGGCTCTCCCGCGTCTGAGCGCGGGACCGCCCGCGGGCTTATAAGGCTATCCCCTGTTTCGCTCAGGGAGGACAAAATTTCCCGGGCTGTTTCCGTAATCTTTTAAACCGAATACCTCTAACTGTAGTGGTGCACTTGTGCCTATGTGACACAGCCCGGCAGTGTGCCTCCTTGGTAAGGAGGAAGCCGCGAGTTCAAATCTCGCCATAGGCTCTTTTCACATTTTCTTACATTCTCCAGACACTTTTCCTCGCGCTGGTTTCAGGACTGACGATTCGAGTAACGATGCTCATTACCCTGAATAATTTATCACCAAACAGGATTTGGACATGCCCTGTCTTCTTCCAGGAGAAATTTCACGTTTATCGCTTCCGATACGCGATATCGCGGGAGAATGGAAGAAGCGGCATTGCAAAAAATGGGATCCTCTGGAAGTGGCAGCAGTCAATCCCCGGGAAACATCACCGGGAAATGATATCATCGAAAAATGCCTTTCCGCTTAATTCGGAATATCGTAAGCGGACACCCGGCAGATGACCCCCGTTCTTTTCTCAGTTCCTGTCGGGGATCGTGAAGAAGAAGGTGCTCCCGTCTCCGGGTTCTGATTCCACCCAGATACTGCCGCCGTGTCGTTCTCTGATCCGCTTGCAGATGGCAAGTCCGATACCGGTACCGGGATATTCACTCCCCGGATGCAACCGCTGGAAGATCTCGAAGATCCTCCCTTGGTATTCCGGGTCGATCCCGATCCCGTTGTCGCGGACCGAAAAGATCCATTCCCCCTCTCCGCGGGTGCCGTCGATGGTCACGACCGGCACTGCGTCCTCCCGGAATTTGATGGCGTTGGAGATAAGGTTCTGGAACACGAGCGCGAGCTGTCCGCGGTCTACGGGGATTATGGGAAGGTGACCTGCCTCGATAACGGCATTATTTCACGACTGTCGCGGTTCCACCTTCGAATGCCTCCCCGGGATCCCAGACGTTATCCGGCAGTTTCACCCGCGACAGCATGACTCCGGTGTCAGGCGCAGGTATTCAGGTTACTCTGCAGAAATCCGGTAGTTTCAGGTTGAAATCCACTCGCGATAAGCGTTGTGTTTACGATTTGCTGGTTGAATGCACAGGTTCTTCCCAAAAACCCGGATGGCGTAAAACCAGGTCTTGGGATCGCCTGATTGCTCAGGCAGGGATCCCGGAGAACTACAAGCTGGTTATTCCTGGCAGGATGTCGGACAGGATTCTCCTGACTCAGGGAACCAGCGTTTCTTAAGGTAGAGCGCGACGTCGACCAGGCTGATCAGTACCGGGACTTCGATAAGGGGGCCGATGACCGTAGCAAACGCCACCATTGAACCGATCCCGAAGACCGCGATCGCAACGGCGATGGCGAGCTCGAAATTATTCGATGCCGCAGTGAACGAGAGGGTCGCCGACCGCGGATAATCGATCTTCATCTTCCACGCGAGCCAGAAACTTGCAAAGAACATGATCAGGAAGTAGAATGCGAGAGGTATCGCCACCCGTACCACATCGAACGGCAGCGCGATGATGTACTCTCCCTTGAGGGAGAACATCACAATGATGGTGAAGAGCAGGGCAATCAGGGTGATAGGCGAGATTTTCGGGATGAACGTCTGCTCGTACCATTGTTTCGACCTCCTCCGGATGAGCACGAAGCGGGTGACCACCCCCGCGATAAAGGGGATCCCGAGGTAAATGAAGACGCTCACCGCAATCTCTGCGATACCGACCGGGACCGCCGCACCCGATGCGATCCCGAGAACTACCGGGAGATAGGTGATGAAGAACCATGCGTAGACCGCGTAGAAGAAGACCTGGAAGATCGAGTTGAGCCCCACGATCGCCGCACAATATTCGCAGTGCCCGCCGGCGAGGTCGTTCCAGACGATGACCATCGCGATGCAGCGGGCGATTCCGACCAGGATCAGGCCGTACATGAGCATGGGCTGGTCCCGGAGGAAGAGCACCGCGAGAAGAAACATCAGGACCGGCCCGACGACCCAGTTCAGGAACAGGGAAAGCCCGAGGACCTTCCTGTCCCGGAAAACATTGCCGAGTTCCTCGTACCGGACCTTCGCGAGCGGGGGATACATCATGAGGATGAGCCCGAGTGCGATCGGGATCGAGGTCGTTCCTATCGAGAGCCCGGTGATGACCCCGGTCACCGCCGGGGCGAAGTAGCCGATGGCCACCCCGACGGCCATTGCGAGGAATATCCACAGAGTGAGGTACCGGTCCAGGAGCGAGAGCCGCCGGGTCGCCTCCACGAAGGTCAACCCCCCCGGAAGCGCCGTTCGGGACCCGTTCCTGACTGTTGCACAGCGTTCATTTCTTACGGCCGCCCCCGGCCCATAGTCTCCAGCAGACCGCTCACCACGACCTCGATCTCAGCATAGCTGACCTCTGCCATGCCGTTTTTCTCAATCCCCAGATCGGTGATGATAACCTCCGTGCCTTCCGAGACACCTGCCGCACGGAGTTTCTTCGTAGCGCAGCAATCACCGCACCCGTTGAGGATGATCAGATGTTCCGCTTCGGTGGCCTCCGCCGCGAGCTCCTCGGGAGGCCGTGCCGCCCGGACCCAGGTAACCCGCCCCGGCCTTCTCATGAGCAGCGCCTGCGCCGCCTGGGAACTGAGTTTCCCCGTGTTGGAGACCCCCGAACAGGTAAGGAGGGTGACGTGCGGGTTCCCGTCGCTCATTTCATCTTTCCTGCGTCGCCGAAGTACCCGTCTATCCAGGAGGTGATCCGGTCCCTGACCTCGCGGAATGCCGCGACGCGCTCCTCCGGGGTGCCTTTCGTTCCTGTGGGGTCGGGAAACTCCGCGTGGATGTTCTCGTTCGCCCAGGGGAAGAACGGGCACGCGGCACGGGCGGAATCACAGACTGCCACGGCGACGTCCATCTCCACGCCGTTGAACTCGCTCAAATTTTTCGACTTCTGTCCCGAAATGTCTATACCGATCTCCTTCATCACCTCGACCGCCATCGGGTCCAGCGGGCCGGGCTCGGTCCCCCCGGAGAACGGTTCGTACCGGTCTCCGTACCGGGCCCTGAGGTACCCTTCGGCCATCTGGGAGCGGGCCTTGTTGTGGGTGCAGATAAAAAGGATCTTCTTCTTCATGACGTACACCGTGTCGTGATTATCCTTTGAGTTTCTGGTAGAGTCCCGGAAGACGCTTCCGGTACATCCCGGTGATCGCCGGCTCGTCCTCCGCGAGAGGCCGGACAGGGACAAGGTCCATGACCTCCTCCGGAGAGAGGCCGGGGGAGGTCATCGCCGCGATCGCACCGGCAGCCATCTTTTCCACCGCCTCGGCGGCCTTCTCCGGGGCGAGCCCGAAGGAGCCGGCGACCTTCTCCAGTTCGTAGAGCTGGAACCAGAGATAGGTCGGTCCCATTGCGGTGATCACCGCGTACGCTTCCAGATCTTGTTCCGGTACTTCGGGAAACCCGCCGAGCGGGGCGAAGAGCGCCCGGAGCCGGGCCCTGCCCTCGTCCGGGAGTCCCGGGGAGAAGCTGACCGGGTTGTACCCCGTTCCGATTATCGAGGGGGCATTGGGGATGACCCTCGCGATACGGGAAAACCCTCCGAGGGTCCCGGAAATGTGCCTCGTGGTGATCTTCGGGACGAGCGAGACCACGATCGCGTCTTCCCTGAGATGCGTCCCCAGCGAAGCGAGCACTTCTCCCACGGCGGGCGGATGCACCGCGAGCACAACAATATCCGCCCGTGCGACGGACGAGCCGCCTGGCGGTAACGGGCTGATTTGCGGGTACTTCGCAACGAGCGTGCGAAGCGTCTCCTCCGAGGTGTCACAGACGGCTACATCCATTTGAGAGAGAAGTCCTGTCTTGTCCCATCCCCCGAGGATGATGCGGACGACCCTGCCGCCGCCGATAAACACGATGCGCAATCTTTTCATGCAATCCATACCCCTGATTTCTGTTTCAATTTTTATTGAAACGTGGTGGCGGTAACTATATCAGTCTTTCTATTTCATATTATTTTGAAACAAATGCCTGCACGCAAATCTGCACCGAAGGGCTGTGAATCCTGTGCGATCCGGGTAGACATTCCCGAAGAAGTCCGGGCAGAGCTGGACCAGATCGGCGGGGTGGAAGGATTATGTTCCCAGGTCCTCCCGGAGGACCGGTTGAAATTCCTGACCGGGATGTTCCATGCCCTCTCCGACCCCGTGCGCCTGAAGATCCTCCTCCTTCTCCGGGTCCAGCCCCTCTGCGTGTGTGTCATCAAGCAGTGTGTCGGAATTGCAGACTCAAAACTGTCATATCACCTGAATATCCTGAAAGAAACCGGTCTCATCGAGGGGAGACCGGAGAAGAACTGGATTATCTACCGGCTTACCGATACCGGTGCACGATACCTGGAGAGTCTCATGAAATGAACAAAATGAATCCGGAAAGAAAACGACCCGGGGTGTTTGCGACACTCTCCGGGAAGACCCTCCCGGTCCTCTGCGTCATGGTTGCCCTGGTGGTCGCGACACTCTTCATCGCAGGGTGCGTATCGGATGCCCCCGGCAGTGATATCGGCCCGAATCCGGGCTTGAATGTTTCCTCTATCGAATCTTCCGGAGGGTCAGGCTCCGACCTTCCCGTTCGGGCGGACCGGGTAGAAGTCTATCACTTCCACCGGACCCAGCAGTGTTATAGCTGCACCACCGTGGGGGCCTATGCCGAAGAGACCGTAAAGACCAGGTTTGCAGGAGAACTGGAATCCGGGAAGATCGTGTTCGGGCACATCAATATCGAATTGCCCGGGAACCGGGACCTGGTCGAGCGATACGGCCCCACCGGTCCGTCGCTCTGGATCGGCGTCTACGATGAAAACGGATTTCATAAAGAAGAGGATACCCGGGTCTGGTACAAAATCGGGAATAAAGACGATTATATCGGCTATCTAAGCGGGATTATCGCCAAGAGACAACACGGGGACTTCTCCTGAAATGGACTTCATGAATTTCATGGAGACCATGGGAACGAGTGGCATTCCCCTCGTTGCGGCGTTCTTCATAGGGCTGATGATGGCAATCAGTCCCTGTCCGCTGGGAACCAACATAGTGGCGATCGCCTACGTGTCGAAGAACATCGGCGACCCCCGGCGCACCATTCTCGCAGGGCTCCTCTATAGCCTCGGGAGGGTTGCCGGTTACGTGGCCATCGCCGCGGTCATCGTGCTGTTCGGGCTGAATATCCAGGGCATCGCCCTTTTCCTGCAGAAGTACGGGGAACTTCTCCTGGGACCGCTGCTCATCGTCATCGGGATCCTCATGCTGGACATCATTCCCTTCCCGGTCATTGTACGGAAGCGTTCGGGAGAGGGCATGATGAGCAGGGTCGCCGCCCGGTTCTCATCGCGGGGGATCCCCGGGGCGTTTCTTCTCGGGCTGCTGTTTTCACTGAGTTTCTGCCCGTTCAGCGCGGTGCTGTTCTTTGGCATGCTCATCCCGCTCGCACTGAGCACCGGTGACGCCCTCCTGGTCCCGACTGCATTCGCGATCGCGACCGCCCTGCCTGTTATCGCGTTCTCGGTGCTGCTCGCTACGAGCGCGTCCCGTGTGGGGACGGTCATGAAGAAACTCACGAATGTCGAGTTCTGGATCCAGCGGGGGGTGGCCCTCGCATTCATAATCGCGGGAATATACTCTACCTTTCTTACGTACTATTATGCTTAAAACCGGAAGGTCTGACCCGGTCTTCTCACCCCTTGTCGACTGCGGGGTCCTCTTCGGCGCGAAGGTGGCGTTTGTCCTCGCGGCCCGTTACGATACAGATGAGAAACCTGGTGAAAGGCTTAAAAAAGGAATAAACGCGGTGAAAAAATCAGTGAACGGTCACACCGGTCCGGCCGGGCTCGACCCGTCCGCCGGGACTGCTACGAGCGTGTCGATCTTCATCCGGTCGGCCCGTTTGAGTACCATGTTGATCGCCGCTTTCTCGTCCGGGGCCTCGAAGAGTACCACGGTATCGTATTTCCCAAGCGTCCAGTAAATCCCCCGGTAGGTGATCTGACCCTTCGTATCCTCCTCGATGTCCTTCAGGTTCTGCTCGACGACGTCCTTCGTAAGTTTTTTCGAGAATTTTACCAGTGCGATAAACAGCATCGTTCACCTCGTCCTGTTCCACAAACAGGATTCTGTTCACCAGTTGTCTACTCTCGCATATATTGAGTTCCTATTGTGCCTCGAAACCCCCAAATATGTAAAAATACTAAAACTAATAGTAAAGTATATTTAACATAATGTTAAATCATATCGGCATATGCACGCCGTCGCAGTGAAGAGACCACCCGGGAATCAACGGGGGCCGTTTTGTATTCCGGCATCCCCCGCCCTTATCCCTCCCGTTCCTGCTCTCTGCCGCGGGGATACCGCTGTGAACTGCAGGGATGGCGAGAGGGAAACAATCCGGGTGAATCATGTGATTGTACCTGGTTTGTCACAAAGAGTCCCGGCCCGAGCATGGTCCGGTTCACTCAGGTATGGATTCATGAAGACGACCCCTTCGCCAGGGAGAACACGGGGATCCAAGTCTTCCCCCGGACATCCCATGGACTGCCGCCCAGTCTCCTGGCCGGCAGGGTTACCCGCGGAAGGGTCCGGGCAGGCGACCAGTGAGGTCACAGGAGGTCGGATACCTTGCAGGAAGTAGTCGCACACACCGGTAACCGG
Source organism: Methanolinea mesophila (assembly GCF_017873855.1). Taxonomy (NCBI): domain Archaea; kingdom Methanobacteriati; phylum Methanobacteriota; class Methanomicrobia; order Methanomicrobiales; family Methanoregulaceae; genus Methanolinea; species Methanolinea mesophila. The sequence continues at coordinate 239,639 of NZ_JAGGKR010000002.1, read as the reverse complement.
CCCGTCAATGAACGACTGGTCTCTGACCCCGGATTCACACCGGCTCTGCAGATCCAGGACTGCCTCGGGGAATTCGAACGCATCTCCCTCGGGGAGCTCGACGCGACCAGAGCGCTCCTCCTGACCAGGATGGAACGCAAGCACCTGATGTCCGTTTCACAATGCGGTGCGCTGCTTCGCAGGATACGAGGATCCTACAGGGTCCTGGAGGTCCAGGACACGAGGGTCAGCAGATATGAGACCCTGTATTTCGATAACGCATCGTTTGTCACGTATATCCAGCACCACAACGGGAAAGGAAACCGGTACAAGCTCCGGTTCCGCCATTACGAATCGTCCGGGGACACTTATCTGGAAGTGAAGAAGAAGAGCAACAGGGGCTCCACAGAAAAGACCCGTATCAGGACCGGCTGGCCGGTATCAGGATTCCTGCCCGAACACCTGGATTTCCTGAAATCTGCGTTTCCCTATGACTGCAGGGAATTCCGCCCGGTTCTCCTCACCGAGTACGACCGGTTCACCCTGGTTTCGAAGACCTCGCCCGAACGCATCACGTTCGATACCGGCGTGTCCTTCTGGGACGGCCGGAGAACAATCTCGTATCCTGACCTTGTCATATGCGAGGTAAAATTTGAGAAGGGAACGAGGAACTCCCCGGCACTCTCGGAACTGCACGACATGGGTATCAGGAAACAGGGGTTTTCGAAGTACTGTATCGGAGCATCGCTCCTCTATGACCGCCTGAAGCATAACCGGTTCAAACCGACACTGCTCTCCCTTTCAAGGTTCGCCCCGGCAGGAGGGGTGTCATGTTAAGCGACCCGATGTCACTGTTCCTGGCAGGGTTCGGATTCGCATTCAACTTCGTATCTGCCTTCATCATCGTCCGGCTCGTGTACTACACCCGCGGCCGGAGCAATAACTACGTCTTTACCTTTCTCGCCTTCAACACGGTCATCTATTTCATAATGGGGCTGTTTACCAGCATCGAACTTTCCATCGGGACGGGATTCGGCCTTTTCGCGCTGTTCTCCATCCTCCGCTACCGGACAGAAACAGTCCCGATCCGGGAGATGACGTATCTCTTCGTGATGGCGGCATTGCCCATCCTGAACTCGGTGCTCTGGGGGTTGGGAGAATACGACCGGCTGCTGATAGTCGACGTCATCATCATCCTGACCATCTGGATACTCGACCGGGCCTGGGGATTCAACCGTGAACACTTCCAGATGAATGTGAAGTACGAGAAGATCGACCTGATAAAGCGGGAGAACCGCGAGGAGATGCTCCGGGACCTCACCGAGAGGACAGGTCTCATCGTCCACGATTACGAGGTCCTGAAGATCAACTTCCTGCGGGACGTCGCCGAGATTAGGATCACCTATTCCAATCCAAAATAATATTTTTCACGTCACGCATCACGGCCGGATATCTTCAAAGACTATGAAGGCCCCGGGAATTTTTCCACATACTCCTCCCTGGCGTAGATTTATCCCGCATCCTGTCGAGACTGCATCGGGGAAGATCCATGACGGCGAGAATCCTGGTCGCATACGCGACGAAAAAGGGCTCAACGGCGGAGATTGCCGGGGCGATCGGAAAAGAACTTCAATCCCTTGGTCACGAAGTCACCGTGAAGGAGATGAAAGAGGTGATGGCGCTCGAGAAATACGACGGGATTGTGCTTGGGGCGCCGGTCTACATGGGTAAGATGATCGGGATCGGGAAGTTCGTAAAGAGGTTTCGCGAGAGACTTGCGGCAAAACCGGTGGCAGTTTTCGCGGTCGGGACCGCCCCGGTCTCTCACGATCAGAAACAGATCGACGACGAGACGAGGCTGCCCTCGGCGTCGGTCGCACCACAACAGCCCGCATCAACAGCCCTCTTCGCCGGCGTTGTCGATCCCGAGAAGTTCGGGTTTTTCATGAGGAAGATGGTCGGGGCGGAGAAATCCATGGTCGGCGATTTCCGCGACTGGGAAGCCATCGCGGCATGGGCCAGGGACCTGCCGGGAAAAATGGGGTTGTAAGGTCAGGGAACGTCCCGGGAGACGGGTCCTCCTGCACCTTTCACATCGAGGTACAGCCATACCATCCGGTCCAGGAACCACATCTTCCCGAGGTACACTACCGCTGCACCAAAGAGTGTCGGCCATATCTCGAGTGCGCAGATACCCCAGATAACGAACACAAACCCAATCCCCGAGACCGCGGAGAGTATATTCGGCACTCTTCGGTGATATTCCGGTACGGGGTCCGTATCCCTCTTTGCCCAGACCCTTTCGCCGAGCACCGCTCGCGACGCCCAGTTTTCGGTCGATTCCGGTTTTGAGAAGAGTCTCGGGTTGATCCAGGTCCAGAGCAGCGCCCCGGCGACCGGGATAAGTGCCCACCACCCCAGCCAGACCCGGCTCCAGATCGCGAGTATCAGGAGCGGCAACACCGTGTTCCGGGTCCATACACTCCACGGGTTCGTATGCCTTGCCCATGCCTCTTCGTCCATCCGGAATAATGAGGAAATGTTCTGCTCCAGAGTCACGTGCATGAAAATGGGAGGAAGTGACATTTACCTGTTGCGGGCATTTTCCCGGCAGCGGAGCAGCACTTCAGTGTATCCCTGAAAGGGAGGCGACTTCATCCACTCCTGCCGGTTACGACGTAAAATAGATCTACGTTAACCCCAGTGCAGCCGATATCTCTGAAAGGGCCTCCTTTTCAGGGTCGCTGACCGCCACACCGTGCTCCTTCGAAGCCTCGGCAACCTTTTGGCCGACGGCGATGACCCATTTTTTATAGGCCACGGCTTCTTCGGCAGGGACCTTTGAGAGGGCATTGGCGACAGATTTACATTCGGCAACGACTTTCGTCCTGTACCCGGCCATGTCCTTCCTCCAGATATGCTGCTCCTCCTGGATCAACTCCTTCTGTTTCGGCTGGGCATCGGCATTGACCAGCCCCGCAAGGACGCTGCCGGACGCGGGCGCAAGAGCCTGCGGGGCCTCTATCGTTGCTTTCACCTCGCTCCAGACCCCCATGACGTTCGGGGCTGATGCAATGATCGCGGTCGAAACCGCATAGGGGAGCGCAACCAGCAGGTGCCATTCATCGGCGGTAAAGTCTGCCTTCGTAACCATGTGGTCAATGGTAGAAGAGAACAGATTAATAGTTTTTGGGTCTCAGGGTGCCGGAACCTTTTCCCCCCGGATCACGAGCGTGTACCCGAGGCCCGGACGGTTCGTGTGCATCCGGGATCACCACCTGTATTTTTTGAATTCGCGGCCGGAACGAGGGATCGACGGTTTGTTCATCCGGGAAAAGGGAGGCACAGGTCTTCAGATATCATTACCAAATCTGGCGGCATAGCATAACCTTGAAGGGAGATGACCGAAAAGATCCGCGAGATAAAACAACAGGAACTTGGAGAACTCCTGTCGCTCTACCGGTACCTGAACCCCGATGATCCCGAATTACACCCCGATACACGTATTACCGGGATATGGGACCGGATCATGGCAGACCCGGGTCAGCACTACCTCGTGGCCGAGGTCGACGGAACCATCGTCGCGTCCTGCGTGCTGGTGATCGTTTTGAACCTGACCCGGGATGCGACTCCGTATGCCCTGATAGAGAACGTCGTCACCCGCCCGGAGTACCGGAGGAGGGGGATTGGGACCAGGTTGTTGCAGAGGGGCCTGGACATCGCCCGGCAACAGGGGTGCTATAAAGTCATGCTGCTCTCCGGCAGGAAGGATGCGATCCCCTTCTACGAACATGCAGGATTCGAGCGGGAATCAAAGACCGGGTTCATCGCACGGTTCGACGGAAGGTAACCTTTTTCGGCGTCCTTCCCGGAATTTCATGGACTGAAACGATTGCCGAAAAATTATAAAAAGCAAGGTTTTTATTACACCCCATAAAATTCAAGCTATGGAAACGGGGGGAGAAACGTCTGCAGCCATACTGAAAGCCCTCAAGTTCAGCCCAAGGGGGCTTTCCATCACAGATATCGCGAAGAAGACCGGAAAGGACCGGAACTCGGTGGCGAAACTTCTCGAAGTGCTCAGGGCCGAGGGCAAGATCGAGGTCAGGACGATCGGGTCGGCCAGGGTATACTCGCTCTCCCAGCGCGTCCCGCTTTCTGCGTTTCTCTGTTTTACGAGGAATAACATCCTGATCGTCGACCGCGGCCTGAACATCGTCCAGGCAAACGACAAGTATCTCGCCATGGCGGGCTTTACCAAGGACGAATTGATCGGGAGGAACATCCTCGACCTGAACCTGCCCGTCGTGTCTACACCGGAGGCGTTGAAGATCATCGGGGCGACGGGGAAAGAACAGGTCACCGGGGATATCCGTTCCCTTGTCGGGTCGGACGAGTCGTTCTTCAGGATGGAGGTGATCCCCACCACCTTCGAGGCCGGTGAGACCGGGTTCACGCTCGTGTTTGAGGACATCACCGAACAAAAATCGAGCCAGAAGAACATGGAGTTCCTGGCCCGGACCGCGATGGAACTGGTCGATATGTCACCGGAGGCGGATATTTACCAGTATATCGCGGACCGTATCTCCGAACTCCTGCCCGGCGCGAATGGTTTCGTGGACTCCTATGATCAGGAGAACCGGATGTTCGTAATGAGAGCGATTTTTTGTCCGGCCTTCCGCGAAGGGCTGTACCGGATGATCGGGCGGGACGTGGTGGGAATGTCCTTCCGGGTCGACGATCTCTCCGGCGCCCCCCATCATGACACGGTCAGCACGGTATTCCTGATGCAGGAGCATAATTTCGGCCAGGGGAGAAGCCCGGAGGACTGGTCCTTCTACGACCTTTGCTTCAGGCAGATCCCGAAAGAGGTATGCCATGAGATCGTCGGACGGTTCAACATCGGGAAAGTGATCGGGATCAGTATTACCTGGAAGGACCACCTCTTCGGGGTGGCGGGAATCTTTCTCCCTCCCGGACATGAGCTCAACGATCCCATGGCAGTCGAATCTTTCGTGCGCCAGGCTTCTATCGCCATCTCAAGAAGGATGACCGAGGAACGGCTCTCGCAGAGCGAGGAGAACTTCAGGGAACTGATCCTCCAGGCAGATCGCCCGACGGCGATCATCGGGCCCGAAGGCAGGATCTCACTGATCAACCCGGCATTCACCGAGTTTTCCGGATACACTCTCGTGGATCTTCCGACCCTGGAAGATCTATGCCGGAAGGTGTTCACCGACCCGGGGGTCGGTGGAGCAGCGATCTCCTTCTTACACCATCCCGGGAATGAACCGCCGCCTCCCGGGATCTACCCTTTCCGATCTCGCCAGGGGGCCGAGCTCCACGTTGTCCTGAAACCGGTTATCCTCGCCGACGGAACGACGGTTCTTTCGTGCGATGTAATCCCCTAGGGTATTAACCGGACTGCGTTCTTCCATCCGGTGTACCTGCGTAGAGAGGATTATTTCGCCCTGCATTCGGGAGAAAACGGAAACGTCCTGTTTTCACGGAATAAGTCGTATAACTCACCTGATCATGAACCCTGACTGCGATGAACCTCGTGAATAAAGGCAAACACTATAGTCCGTAATATAATATAATCCATATATGGATCCGGGGGAAGAGACATCTGCGGCCTTGCTGAAAGCCCTCAAGTTCAGCCCCCGGGGGCTTTCCATCACGGATATCGCGAAGAAGACCGGGAGAGACCGGAACTCGGTTGCGAAATATCTCGATGTGCTCCGGGCCGAGGGGAAGGTCGAGGTCCGAACGATCGGGTCGGCCCGTGTCTACTCGCTCGCCCACCGGGTTCCGCTCTCTGCATTTCTCTGTTTTACGAGGAATGACATCCTGATCGTCGACCGCGAGCTCAACATCGTCCAGGCAAACGACAAGTACCTCTCCCTCGCGGGATATGCCAAGGAGGAACTGATCGGGAGAAACCTCCTCGACCTGAACCTGCCCGTCGTGTCGACACCCGAGGCTGTCGCAATCCTCGGGTCGGTCGGGAAAGAACAAATTGTCACCGAGATTCACTCCACGACGGGCAGGCAGGAATTATTCTACAGGATGGAAGTAATCCCGACGACTTTTGAAGCGGGTGAAACCGGACTTACCATAATTCTTGAAGATATCACCGAGAAAAACCGGCACCTGAAAAATATGGAGTTTCTCGCAAGAACCGCGATGGAACTGGTCGATATCTCCCCCGACACCGATATATTCGAATATATCGAGGAACGGATAACCGAACTCCTGCCGGAACATCCCAGGTGTTTTATCGAATCGTTCGACGAAACGCGGGGAGTATTTGTAATGCGCGCAATAGTCAGTCAGGAATTCCGTCAGGACGCAACTACCATAAACGAAGGAAAAGACCTCATCGGGATTACGATTGACCTGCATAATTTTTTCTCCCGGGCGCCCTTCTTCGAAAGCCCGTCGACGATGAAAGAGTTTCGCGAGTTGCGGTTCCGTCCTTTTTTCGAAGACGAAACGGTCTCTTTCTACGATGCCTGTGCCCATATCTTCCCAAAGGATGTCTGTGACAGGTTTCTTCGCCGGTATGGGATAGGGAAGATGGCGCTGATAGGGCTGACCTGGCAGAATCAGCTCTTCGGAGTGGTCGGGATCTGCCTCTCTCCCGATGAAGTCCTGGAAAACAGGCAGGCGATCGAGTCCTTCCTGCGACAGGTCTCGATTGCCTTTTCACGGCGAATGACCGAAGAACGGCTTTCACGAAGCGAGAAGAGATTCGAGGATTTGATCACGCTCTCCGATCATGCGTTGTTCATGACCGACCAGGCAGGAAAGATCAGGCTGGTGAACCGCCGCTTCACGGAGATACTCGGGTATTCCCGGGAGGATATCCCGAACCTGGGTGCATGGTGCGAAAAAGCCTTCCGGGATCCTGTATCCCGCGAGGAATTTATGTCTATGGTGACAGGACACCCGAGACCCGGAGACGTCCGGAACGGTCCACTCACCGTCAGGTGCGGGAATGGTACCGGAAAAAATATCCTGTTCCATACCACCGTCCTCCCGGATGGTTCGCGGGTGATCCGTTGTGACGAATGTCCTCCGGACGCCCCCCAATCCCCCCGGGACCCGGGCCCATGATGAATTAGGCCCTGATAGTTGATGAGAGGGTCTCGCTGGAATACGGGCCCCTGAATCGTCTAAAAGGAGGCAGCAGGACCGGGGTTATCGCGTATCTCATCTCTTCATTCTTCGCCCGAAAGGGCATACAAAGAGGCACATCCCGCACACCGCCGACCCGGTCCGGATCTCCTCTTCCTTGAAATACCGTTCGCAGGCCCTGGCATCGTACCTGGATTCCCTGGGTTCGCGTTCATCGAACGGTATCCCGGTGAATGCCCGGGCGGGGCAGGCGTTGACGCATTCCCGGCACTCCCCGCACCGGCCCTCAATCGCCCTGCCGGTCGGCGCGAGGGGCGCATCGGTAAGCACCGACACCCATCGCACTCTGGGGCCGTGTTCGGGTGTAATCAGGAGACAACTCCTTCCGATCCAACCGAGGCCGGCAAGGCGGGCAGCGAGCTTGTGAGAGACCGGCCCGCAGATCTTCGCATCGTCGGTCCTCTTGGACGCTCCTACCGGCAGTGCACGGTATCCCGATCGCTGGAGAGTATTCGCAACCTGCAATGCTATCAGGTCGAGGGCTGTATTCACCACGTCGTACGCGTGGTGCCGGTAGAGGACTCCTCCCCCGTCCTTCTCCCGGGTGGGAAGGAGATCGACGAGCGTATCGAGAAGGACGATCCCGATGGAGATCGCTACAGGGTAGTCCGCAATTTCCTGCCCGCCCTGTGCCAGGACGAATTCACGGGCGGATCCGAGGTCGGCGACACCGAAGTAGTCAGCTCCGAGCGATTCTGCAAGGTGTTTCAGCGTGGCAGCGGTCTCCATGAAGTATCCCTGTACTCCTCCGTATGATGCCGAAGCAATTAAGGTGGAGTGAATGTATCCGGCACCGCATGTACCTCATTCGGCCGCGATTCCACGTTGCTTTTTCACGGATCGACACTCCGGACGCATTCGGGCCAAGAGCCTGCCTGTACTCAAGGTCCGATAGAAAAGCCGGGGGTGCCCCTACTTCCTGCAGATCGTGTGATATTCTCTTCAGTCTGTTCCGGTTTCATCCTCGAACCGGTAGTAATAGCAGACGCCCCATTCCTTCTTCTCTCCGGGTTTCAACCCGGCGAGCATCTGCTCCGCATGCTCTGCGCAGACCGTGCTCGCACAGCAGCCCAGGCATTGTATTCCGATCGCCTCTTTCCCGCACACATCGCATGTTCGTTTCATCGCAGGTTCCCGGAGTGTCTGTACACTTCCTTCTTTCCCGTAGGGCCCCCCACGTTATCACCTTTGGTCTTCAGGCGTATACTCCTGTTCCGGATGCCCGGGAGTACGGCAATTTCCCGTTGCAGATCGTAAAGAACAACATACCGGACTGTGACGGAGTTGTATGAATATCCGGGCGGCCTTTCTGTTCATGACACTGCTTGTCGTTCTCGCCGGTGCGGGCTGCCTGCAGGAGTCAAAGGTTCCGGAGGCGCCCCCGACGACGCCTGGAGCGAACAGCCCGGTGGCAACGACTCACCAGGTGGCGATGGTCCTGCTTCTCGACAACGTGACCGGGGAGACCATGCAGGCCCTGTCCGGGATCGACCTGGCGACCTCCCGTGCCGCGACAGCCCTGGGGAAGACCGGTCTTTCCGGCCCTGGTGCAGAGGCCGTGCTTGCTGCGGCGGCAATGTCGGATCCGGCAGTGCTGACCGTAATTACGATAACCCCGGACGGGACCGTTGCGGCAGCAGAACCCTGGGACGCAAAGGTGCTCGTCGGGCAGAATATCGGAGACCAGGATGTCGTGCGAAAGGTGCTCGGGACCCAAAAACCCCTGATGAGCGATCTCTTCCCCCTCGCCCAGGGCGGAGAGGCGGTGGCGATCGAGTACCCGGTATTTTCCGCCGATGGACGGTGTATCGGAGCGGTCAGTACCACGTTCTCACCCTACGAACTTTTCGCGCCGATTGCTGAGCATGCGACTGCAGGGACCCCGTATTCCTTCATGGTAGCACAGCCCGGCGGCCGGATCCTCTATGATCCCGACCCGCAGGAGGTCGGAAAAGAGACATTCAACGAGACCCTCTACGCGGAATACCCCGGCGTACTAACATTCGCCAGGGAATATGCAGCGAACCGATCAGGATACGCCACCTACTCTTTTTATGCTACCGGCTTTGGGGCGGTGGTGGAAAAGGAGGCGTTCTGGACGACCGCCGGGTTGCACGGCGCCGAATGGAGAATTATCGTTATCGGCGAGGTATAATCCCGCGCACGAAACACGAACAGAGTAATTCCCGCGGCACATTGATGAAGGGACCGCCGGGAATACATCGCAATTGTCCGTGCTATATGATAAATTCGATATAATAATTTATATTATATATAATAGATATATTTTTAAGGGCGAGGATCCCGGATCCCCCGGAGATGCGACATGTTTGACGTAAGGGCAGGAATCACCTGGATCGCGGTATTCATTGTCCTCGGGATAGTTGCATTACTCCTCGGAGGGGCCACGGGCCTGGTTGGCGCTTTGGTCGCGTTCGGACTCGCATTCTTCACCGGATTTTCCTGTATCCTTATAGTTCTGGGAGAGATCCGGGATGTTCTCGCCGGGACCTCCCCGCGTTCCGATCCCGGGGATACTGAAATGCACTGAGAGAAAGGATTCATTCGTCGCCCGGTTTCCGGTACATTCCTGCAGGCACCTCGATCTCGAACCGGGCACCCTTTCCCGGGACACCGGTCTCCCGGATCGACATCCCGGCGATGTTCAGGATCTCCCGGGAGAGGAAAAGCCCGAGACCGTTGTGCCTGCCAAAACCCTTCTCGAAAATATGTTTTTTCTCTTTTTCAGGTATACCCTCGCCGTCGTCTTCGCACACGAGTACGAGATCCCCGTTCAACGGATGTGAGGAGACAAGGATCTTCGTCAGACCCGCCCCCCCGTGCTTCACGGAATTGTCAAACAGGTTGAAGATCACTTTTTCGAAGAGTGGATCGGCATAGATCTCGTAGTCGTCGCCGGTCATCGCGATGGGGATGCCCATGGACGCGACCTTCGACCGGGCCTCCTCCACCGCCCCGGACACGCGAAGCCATCCCGGCGTGTTTCTCCCCAGGTTCTGGAATTCCCTGGTGAGGGCGATCTGGCTCTCGATCGTTATCGCGGTCTTCTTGCCGGCGTCAAGATATTCCGCGAGGTCTGCGGGGTCGTCGAACGATGCGCCCGCGAGTTCGAGATATGCTTTCAGGACCTGGACCTGGTTGAGGATGTCGTGCCGGGTGATATCTGAGAGAAGGGATAATTTATGGCCGATGGCCCCGATCCTCTCCTCTTCCCTCTTCCTCTCGGTAATATCGCGGATCGACTCAATAGCGCCGATCACCTGCCCGTCGTTATTCAACAGGGGGGATGCCTTACCCCAGAGGATCGCGGTCTTTCCCTGGGGCCTGGCGAAGATCGTCTCGGCCATGTACGTCTGCCCTTCCCGGAGGATCTGCTGGTACTTCCCCAGGATTTCCTCATCTTCGTGTAGGACGAGATCGATGAGGATCGGACGACGTTCACCATAGAATGGGACGGAATGGGCATGGTTTCCCCTCCCGATGAGGTCCTCCGCCCGGGTGCCGGTCAGGATTTCGAGCGCCCGGTTCCAGGCGATCACCACCCCGTCCCGGTCGATCACCAGGGTCGGGTCAGGCAGGTGACTGATAATCTCCCGCTGGATCATCTCGGAATTTCGAAGCGCCTCTTCGACCTGTTTCTGGGCCGTGATGTCCCGTCCTACCGACTGGTACTCCACGACCTTCCCGTCCCCGTCGAAGATGGCCCGGTCCGACCATCGCTGCCACTGCACCGTCCCGTCGGGTAAAATAACCCGGTGCGATATCGCCGCAACCGGATTTTCCGGTGTGAGCGACCGGAGGTGCTCCCGGATCGGCATACCTTCCCCGGCGGGTATCCCGGGGATGAACCGGTGACCTATCACCTCCTCACGACTCTTGCCGAAACACCTGCAATACGCCTCGTTGACGAAGACGTGCGTCCCGTCGGGCAGGAACCGGCAGATGAACTCCGTCTGGTCCTCCACCACGTTCCGGTACCGCTGCTCGCTCTCACGCAACGCTTCTTCGACCTGTTTCTGCGCCGTGATGTCCCGTCCTACCGACTGGTACTCCACGACCCTCCCGTCCCCGTCGAAGATGGCCCGGTCCGACCACCGCTGCCACTGCACCGTCCCATCGGGTAAAATAACCCGGTGCGATATCGTCCCGACCGGATTTTCAGGCGTGAGCGACCGGAGGTGCTCCCGGATCGGCATACCTTCCCCGGCGGGTATCCCGGGGATGAACCGGTGACCTATCACCTCCTCACGACTCTTGCCGAAACACCTGCAATACGCCTCGTTGACGAAGACGTGCGTCCCGTCGGGCAGGAACCGGCAGATGAACTCCGTCTGGTCCTCCACCACGTTCCGGTACCGCTGCTCGCTCTCACGCAGCGCCTCCTCTGCGATGATACGAACAATCGAGTTTCCCACCTGGGACACGATCATCTCGAGGACCTTCCGGGTCTCGGGGAGGACGGACTCCGCCGTGTGCGACGATACATTGAAACAGCCGATCGTCCTTCGTTCGTGCAGGATCGGGATTATCGCCATACACTTCAGCCCCTCGGACTCCTGTGCACTCCCGGGGTCCGGATCGAGCATGGAGAAATCAAGGTATACGGGTTTTTTCCGGAACACAACCCGTGTGGGACGGGAGAATGCCGGGATGTGGGAGGAATCGGCGAGGAGCCGTTCAGACAAACCCCTCGAGGCGACCAGGTCGAGATCTCCGGTGTGTCCGTCGACAAGGTATATCGCCCCGCTGTCGAGTCCCGAGAGGTCAATCACGGCCTCCAGGCAGAGGGAGAGCGCCTCCTTGCGTGTGGCGGTCGACGCAATTATCAGGGTAAGATCCTGGATTGCGGCGACCAGGGCCTCTGCCCTCCTTTTCCCGACAGCCTGCTGGATCTTGTGCCCAAGCTCGGCATAGAGGGCGTTCGCATGAGCTCCCTTCTGGAGATAGAAATCCGCACCGTTATTTATTGCCTCGATCACCACCTCTTCGCGACCCTTCCCGGTAAAGAGGATGAACGGGATAGAGCCAAATTCAGACCGCACCCTTTTCAGGAGATCTATCCCCGAGCATTCCGGCATCTGGTAATCCGAAACGATCGCGTCGTACGACGCGGAACGCATCTTTTTTATCGCGGACCGTGCGGATTCTGCCGTATAAACCCTGAAATTCTCATTTTTTTCAAGGTAAAGTTTCCCAAGGTCGCAGAGCGCCGGGTCGTCGTCAACGAACAGGACTGAAATCATCGTTTATCCGCACCGGAACGGGATTTTTTTGGTTAGAATCTAAATATAATACGTGAAGGATAAATGCACCGGTTTGATTTCATGCAGGCGATCTCACTGGAATGAAGAACCTATGGCCGGGAGAGGGCCGGTTTGATCATGACTATATACTCCCGGACCGATGTTCCTGTTCTGAACCAGCAGGAATGAAGGATATGATAACGCAGGATATTGTCAGGAAACTCTGGGACGAGGCCGGAAACGGCAACATCGCGATATGGGCGGACGACACGATGACCGTGGTGCCGATGAATTACACCGGTGAGACCGGCGGTACGAAGCCCCTGGTCATCCTCAAACCCATCGCCCTGGTGAACAAGTATGATTTCCTGGACTTCGCACTAAAGGACGAGGTCCTGCTCGGAACGATCGAGGAATCAATCCGGTCGGCAGGCGGTACGGTGACCCGGGGATCGTAGAGGCAGGAAATTTCAGGCTGTCCGCGGGGAAATTCCGGGTCGGGAAACCCTCCCCCGCGGGAGAGAACTACCCACTATACGCAAGTCCGGACTATTCAATGAAGGATATGCCAGCAGATCGGATCACCATCGGGAGATTCTCCCGCCTGACGTACCTCTCTCAAAAAGCGCTCCGACTCTACGATACGAAGGGGATCCTCGTCCCGAAGGTAAAAGACCGGATCACCGGTTATCGCTACTATTCAATCGGCCAGATCGATTGCGCATTAAAGATCAGAACGCTGTGCAGCCTTGGATTCGGGCTCTCGGATATTTCGGCAGTCCTGTCTGCACTCGAGTCCGGTGATGAAGAGACCGTTCTGAGAATGCTCAATCTGCGTCATCGGGAGACCCTGGCGGAGATCCGGCGGCTGGAAAAGATCCAGTCCCTCCTGCTTGAAAAGAGGGATTTTTCGGAGTTGTTTGCCATGAATGTTTCAGAGCCAGTCATAAAAGATGTTCCTGCATTGCGGGTGATATCGGGGCGGAAGACCGGGACCTACGAAGGGGTGTGCTCCGAGGTCGGTTCGGCACTGTTCGCCATCATATTCAGCCCGCTCAATCAGAGGAACGGGGTAACCATCACCGGGCCCTGCATATCCCTGTGTTACGACGGGGAGTACAGAGAGACCGATGCCGACATCGAGATGGCGGTCCCCGTCCAGGGACCGGTTGTCTCGGATAAGCCCACCTATACCGTGAGGACGCTCCCGGCCGAAAAAGTTGTCTCGGTCGTGTATAAGGGACCCTACGAGCACGACGGGTTCTCGGTCGCATTTGAGAACGCGTTCCGTTTCGCGAACGAACACGGACTGGAGATCAAAGGTCCGGACCGGCAGGTCTACCTTAACGATCCCGATGCGACGCCCGCAGAAGAACTTTTAACGGAGATCCAGATCCCGATTGTGGAGTAGGACCTCCTTTTTTCCGGTAATCCGGATTTTCCGGGAGAAGGCCGGTCTCTTCCGCCCGGCGAAGGGTTCCCCGTCGTTCATGCGACATTGTGTACGGCAGGCTTTAACCGGGTACGATGCGATACCTGCCTTTTGGCACGAAGATCTCAAAGTTCACCCCTTCTCCCGGTTCCCCGGTCTCCCGGATGGTCATATCGGTGATAGAGAGGATCTCCCGGGATAAAAAGAGGCCCAGGCCGGTATGTTTCCCAAACCCTCTCTGGAAGAGCTTTTTCTTATCTTCCGCGGAGATACCGGTCCCGTTGTCCCGGTAAGAAAGTACCAGCCCCCCGGGATTCTCCGTAAAGGAGAACCGGATATTCGTCACGTGACCTCCGTGACGGAGGGAGTTTTCGACCAGGTTATAGAACACCTTTTCAATGAGCGGGTCCGCGAAGATTTCAAGCCCCGGCAGGTCGTTCTCAAGGACTATTCCCCCAATCTCGATCTGGGACTCGACCTTCTTTACTAACGTACCCGCGTCCTGCCACAAAGGCTCTTCCACCCCGATGTCCTGGTAGAACCGGGTGAACTCGATCTGACGCTGGATCGCGTCGACCGCCTCGTTCATTTTTACCTGGTACCCGCGGAGCTCGGGACTCTCCACCAGGTCTTCGGACAGTTCGAGGTACCCGCGGATCGCCATGATCAGGTTCAGGATATCGTGACGGGTGATGGATGAGAGCATGTTGAGTTTTTTGTTCACCTGGTGCAAGGCCTGTTCGGCATTTTTGCGCTGGGTAATGTCGAGCACCGAGACGAGCACCCTGGAGAGGGTCTCCTCGTGGCCCGGAACGACCGTCACCCTCATGATACCGACTTTTGCCTCTCCCCGGAGGGTCCGGAGGGGAACTTCACCTTCGAACTCGCGTTTGCCCATCCAGAGCGCTGAGATTTCTTCGCGGAAGGCGTCGTGAGATTCCCGGGGGAAGATCGCGGGGAGGTTCTCCCCGAACTCATCGAAGGATGCCGTCCCGAAGAGTGTCATTGCCGCCCGGTTGATACGGAGCACGTTCACCTTTCCCGCACATTTCGCGACCTCTTCCGGGTGGTCCTTCAGGTACGCTGAAATATCCGGAGTCCCACCCTGCACTTTCCCTTTCAGCCATGCCTTTACCGGCGAGAAATCATCCTCCCAGAGCGGGATCGGGGATTCCTCGAAAAGGGTCCGGTATCTGTTCTCACTCTCCCGCAATGCGTCCTCGGCCACCTTCCTGTCGGTAACATCGTCGTAAATTGCGATTATCTCACCGGAGGGGAGTCTGTACACGTAATTTTCACGCCACCCGGTAATCCTCTTGTCCTGATAATGGGACTGGGGGAAATGTTCCGGCTCCCCGCTGCGCCAGACCTTTCGAAGGACCTCCAGAAGTCCGAATTCCATTACGCCGGGGAATGTCTCGGTGATACGCTTTCCAATCACCTCCTGTTTCGAAATCTTCTCGATGATCTCGGCACCGTGGTTGAAATCCACGATCTCGAAATCGGCCCCGTCATCCACCGCGCGATAGACCACGACACCGCTGCTCATGGAATTGAACAATTCCCTGAACCGGTCCTCGCTTTCGCGAAGCGCTTCCTCTGCCTCCTTGCGATCGGTAATGTCGAGATAGGTCCCCAGCACGCCGATGATCTCCCCCCGGGCGTCCCTCAACGGGACCTTGCTCGACAGGAGATAGATAACCGCTCCCGAAGGGGTCGTCTGCGGCTCTTCGAAGAGCAGTTTTGACTTACCGCTTTCGATCACCGCACGGTCGTCGGCCCGGTAGAGTTCTGCCTGTTCGCTCCAGCCCATCTCGAAATCGGTCTTCCCGATGAGGTCATCCGGTTTTTCGAACCCGGCGTCGCGGGCGAAAGGTTCATTGCAGCCCAGATACACGAGATTTCTATCCTTCCAGAAGACCCGGGCGGGGATGGTATTGAGGACGGCCTCGAGGATCTGGCGCGACTCGCGAAGTGCCTTTTCCATCGATTTGCGCTCGCTGATATCGAGAAAAGTCCCGATAAGACCGCCGAGCGAGCCGTCGGCATTGAAGAACGGCGCCTTGTAGAAGACGACGTCATGCCGGGTCCCGTCGGCAAACATTACCCGGGCCTCGTAGACCTGCCGGGTGCGGCTCGCGAACAACCGCTGATCCGATTCGTTGTAAGTATCCGCAAGATCTTTCGGCTGGATGTCGTATGCGGTCTTTCCCTTCAGTTGGCTGCATTGTATCCCGATATATTCCTCGAACGGCGGGTTGCACCCGAGGTATCTCCCGTTCATATCCTTATAAAAGAGCGGGACCGGGAGGGTATCCATAAGCGTGGCAAGGAACCGGGTATGCTCCTCCATCTCCCGGGCCGCAACCTTTCTCTCGGTGATATCGCGGGCGATGGCGACGATGAACGACTGCTCCCGGATCGTCACGACTCGGGCGCTGATCTCGACCGGGAGAAGCGACCCGTCTTTCCTGGCCAGTTCACTCTCGAAGGTGATGTATCCGGTCGCGAGTAATTCGGATATTGCGTGAGGCAGTTTTTCCTGTAACCGGGAAGACACAATCCTCGCAACAGGGCCCGGCACGAATTCATCTTTCGTGTAGCCGAGCTCACGGAGTGCCACTTCATTCGCATCGATGATATTGCCGAGCACTCCCTTCACGGGAACTTCGGCAAAAAGGATTGCGTCGTTGGAATGCTCGAAGATCATCCTGAATTTTTCCTCGCGTTCCCTGATCTCCTCTTCTGCAAGCCTTCGTTCGGTGATATCCCTTACGATGCCGAGGGCCTCGTTCCCGGAAAGTGCCACAATCCGTGCTTCGAAATTACGGGTACCCCACGGGAGGACCAGCGGGTACTCGAACCGCTGGAGCTCTTTCGTGTCGAGTGCAAGTCCGATATAGCGAAGGATAATACGCGTTGTCTCTTCCCCGAACCCCGAGTCGCGGACATTCGTCCCGATGATCCGGTCCGGGGGGACCGCAAGTTCGGAGACATCGGGGGTATTGAAATCGAGGTACGTGCCGTTGCGGGTGACGACAAACATCATGTCCGGGAGGGCTTCGAGCAGTTTCGCACTCCGGTATTCACTCGCCTTCAGTGCGTCTTCCGCACGCTTTCGTTCGGTAATATCGGTCGCGATCTCCATTCGCACCAGGCGGCCGTCCATCCACTGGATCGCCGAGTCCCTGCACTCGTACCAGCGCCCGTTCACCGTATTCTGGAATTCCCATACCAGGGTGCCGGCCGGTTTCCCCCGGGCGTCAAGAAGCTGGTCATTTGTGCAGAACGGGCAGGGCCCGTTCTGGCCCGCCTGGATCGTCCGCCAGCAGACTTTTCCCTCGATATCGCCCCACACATCCCTGCCGTATTTGTTGAGAAAGAGGACTTCGTACGTCTCCATATCCGCGACGTACACGAGTGCATCGATACTGTCCATAACCGTCTTGAACCGTCCGATAGAGCGTCTCATCTCCTCCTCGGCCCGTTTCCGTCGGGTGATATCTTCAAAGACCGCGACGAAATGGTCCTTCCCCGGACTGTACACCGAGATGTGCAGCCATTTATCGAAGGGGGTGAAATATGTCTCGAACTGTTCGGGTGATCCCGTTCTCACAACCCTGCCGTAGATTTCGAACAGCTCGGGAGACGACTCCCGGATACCGGGGATCGCATCTGTGACCTTCTTTCCGGTGATCTCCTTCAACCCGGTGATCTCCTCGAATGCAGGGTTTACATCGAGGTAGATCCAGTCTTCGGGCAGGCCCTGCGCATCAAAAAGCATCCTGCAGTAGGCAAATCCTTCAAGCATCGAATTGAAGAGCGTACGGTACCGTTCTTCACTTTCCCGGAGAGCTTCTCCTGCCGGGGTCGTCCGGGGGGTATCCTTCACAATGTAACCTTCCCGGAAGCGGACTTCCTTTGTAGAAATTCCTTATAGGGTATATTAATACATCGTCGCTATCGTGTTCGGATGACGAAGTGAGTGCGGAGGAATACCTTCCGGCCACCCAAGCCCGGAAAAGTATGTCTCCAGGCCTCACGGATACCTGGAAGAGGCCATATCCGTTCCGGTTTCCCCGCCATCACGTAAAGGGCCAGAAAGGACATAGCCGACTGAAACCCCGGGATCCGAATCGTTTGAAGCCGGTATCGAAATCGGGACACTATAGGAGGAGTCTTTCGGACTCTCCCATCGCTTGCGGGGGGCTCTTCCTGCCATCCGTCCCGCACTCCTCCGCCGGGATTTCTCCCCGGCGGAGACTTTGTACCTGCATCTACAAAACCAGGGATTCTGCCGGGATCTCCGGCCTGCATCTTACAAGGCTGCGGGGCTACGGCGATCCGGCCTGACCTGAACGGCTCATTGCAGAAAGAATACGCTCTTTCAGGAATCGTGCACTCTCGTTCTCCGGGTCGAGAAGGATCGCCCTGTCCACACATGCGGAAGCTTCCGTATAGTATCCCAGGTTGAAGAGTGCG
The DNA here is from genome assembly GCF_017873855.1 of Methanolinea mesophila. Lineage (NCBI taxonomy): Archaea > Methanobacteriati > Methanobacteriota > Methanomicrobia > Methanomicrobiales > Methanoregulaceae > Methanolinea > Methanolinea mesophila. The sequence goes on along the minus strand of NZ_JAGGKR010000002.1, from coordinate 221,282 downwards.
ACGCTCTTTGCCATCCAGGCTTCGGAAAAGTCCGGATCGAGCGCAATTGCCCGGTCGTAATACGGGATGGCCTCGGCGAACCGGTTGTCCCGGGAGGCGGTCGTCAGCCCCTGGATAAGCAGCTCCCGTGCCTCCGGCGAGTCCGTCGAGATCTCATCGCTCGGGACGGCCATCGCGATGACCTGGTTTCCGCTGTTCCATGCCGGTGAATCCGGTGGCGGGGGGAGGGGGGCCACTGCCGCTTCGCTGACGAGCACTATCCCGACCACCAGGACCGCGAGCAGGAATCCTGCTGCGAGAGGCGGGGCGAGCGCCGCACCGCGAAAGTCCTCCCTGAGGAATATCGCGATACACGCGATGGTGAAGAGGATCTCGGCTATCAGGAGGAGGGTGATCAGTCCGGCAGGATGCCCGGACGTAACGCCGGTGACCGCCCAGGTCGTGACAATGAGAAATATCCCGGCCCCGATGCCCGCGGCAAGAATCTTCTCCTTCGTGCGAACTTCCACTCTCTCACCTCTGATAACAGCATGAGCTATGCAGGATTAAACTTTTCTTTCGGGAAGGATGGCCTCTCCCTCGACTGAAATTTCTTCCGGGGGAAAACCCCTTTATTTTACTTTTCGACGAGATCCGTACAATCCCGGAATCACCAAATCGGATAATATGTTGGGAGGGAAGAGCGCACTATGGCGGGCTCCGGAGGTCCCCGGACAAGGGGGTTCACGAAGGGAAACACTTATGCCGCCTTTTTACATAAATCGCACAGGAATGGATTCAGCAAAACCGGACGGGTGTTTCAGGTGTCCTCACTGCGGAAATAAGAGCCCGGCGTTCCATCCGCTCTGCCCCGAGTGCGGCCGGCCATTTATGCGGGACTATGTCGATGTCCGGGTCCACCCCAGGGACCCGGACCCGACGGGCGTAGTGACCAGTAGGTTCTGGGCAAGGGTGTTCGTAGTGATCGTCGCGGTCTGGGCACTCGTAATGCTGTGCATGTGGATCTACGCAGTGTTTTGAAGATCCCGGAGATAGATTTAGGAAACCTCCGTGACCGCGGTGGCCATCGCCCCGGGTCGGCGGGCGAACGGATTCCGCTCCGTTCATTCCCCAAAATGAGATTGGAAACAGGGATCACAGGCATTGTCAGTTTATCCGGGGAATACCAACGTCCTTTTCCGGCCCGTGATCCCGGGGTGTCTCCTGCCCGTTCACGCGACCTCATATTCATCATCCGCCGGTTTAAAATAATCACGATGAAACTTACTCCGATACAGGTCATCGCGATGCTGGCGGTCATTGCCGGGGTTTGCGTCTGTGGCTGTACGACCCGGGACACCGTGGTGCCCGATGAGGAACGGGCCTCCGTGCTTGTGTATGCGGACCCTGTTGCAGACGGCCTGCTGCAGGGGTTCAACGAAGACAATTATACGAAGTACTCCGCTGATTTCGGTCCGGAAATGAAAGCAGCCCTGGATGAGGCGGCATTTAAGCAGAACCGCGATTTCGTCGTATCCAGGATCGGGCTCTACGTGTCCAGGGGAAGTCCGGTTGTTACCGAGAGTGGCGGGTACATCGCGGTGAACTATCCGGCGAAGTTCGAGCGCGAGGACGGAGTGAATGTCCGGCTGGTCTTTCGGAAGGACGATGAGTCCCACCGGCTGAGTGGCCTCTGGTTCCAGTCGCAGAAACTGAGCGGTTGACGTTTCTCATCGTTGGGGAAACCGGCCAGGTCTCGGGACGACGGAACCTGCGGGAGACCTCACCGCACAATCATTTATTTCTGTTCCGTTTCAATTAGCGGCTGAGGTTCACGCATGTCCGCCCGGATACTTGTCGCATATGTGTCGCCGAAAGGTTCGACCGCCGAGATCGCAGAGGCTATTGGAAAAGAACTGAAATCGGCCGGATACAGTATCGATATAGCAGAAATGAAGGCCGTCTCCTCCGTGGAAGGATACAATGCGGTCGTCATGGGGGCTCCGCTCTACATGGGAAAAGTCGTGGGAGATATGGCGAAATTCATCAGGAAACACCTCGATGACCTGGAGAAGATACCGGTCGCCGCATTTACCGTGGGAATGTCCCCGGTGGATAAGAATCCCGCATCGATGGAGAAGGCGACGGAGATCTTCCATCGCGCCCTGGACCCGTTGAAGCCGGCGGCAGAGACCATCTTTGCCGGAAAAGTCGACCCGGAGAAACTTTCCTTCATGCAGAGGTGGATGATCGGAAAGGCACAGGCTCCGGTCGGCGACTTCCGTGACTGGGACGCGATCGCGACCTGGGCAAAGGAACTGCCCGGGAAGCTGGGAATATAAATCGGGGCATAGTGCCGGAAACCCGATGGATCGCCCGCGAGGATGAAGGCTGTCCTCCATTATTTTTCTTCTGACCACCTTTTAGACGTTTGTGGTCTCGTCCCGTACTACCCGTTTTATGAACATCTCCTGCCGTGAAGTGAAAGGGCCTGGCGTATCTCCCGAAAGAGTCCGTGATAGTGTTCTCGGACGGTGGAACGTGCCGAAATTATTGTCCGGTCCCTGGAAGGTGATGGGGAACAGTCGTTTCAAACCCGGATGTTTTTTTACTCACGCACCAAGACAGGATTGCATGCACGAGCTCGCCGGGGTCTGGACCGACCGGAGGGGAATTGCATTCATTGCAGTGACTGCCGTCCTTTACGCGATGCTCCTGATCCCGTTCAACCAGGCGTCCCTGGTCGTCGCGGGGATCTCCATCCGGCCGGCAGCGGCACTCCCGGTGGTCTTCGGAATTCTCTGGGGTCCTGCGGCCGCGTGGGGCATCGGGATCGGGAACGTCGCCGGGGATCTCTTCGGTTCCTGGTCCCCGCTCTCTATCTTCGGCTTTCTCATCAACTTCATCTATCCGTACCTCTCTTACCTCCTCTGGCACCGGCTGATGCAACGTCGCACGATACGGATGAGCCCGTATGCCCTCGGGATGTACTGGATCGTCGCCTTCGTGGCCACCCTTATCTGCATGGCACTCCTCGCCACCGCAGGGACACTCTTCTTCGGCCGGCCATTCGTGAGCAAGTTCGTCAGTTACTTCGGGAACAATATCTTCTGGACGATGACCGCCGGTGCGGTAATCTTCGGGCTGGCGCTCGGACCCGCGATAAGAAAAGGATTCGTATACGGCAGGGAATGGACGAAGAATCACGTCATTCCCCGGTAAATGAGAGGTCTCGGGGAGCGATCCTCCCGAGTCCTCTTTAAAAGAGTTTTTTTACCAGGAGCCCAGGATGGCGAGGGTCCAAAATCCTCTTTTATTTTCCGGGATGACAGATTGCACGGCACTTCACCGACCACGGGTACGCGGTTCATCCCGAGCGATACTCGGTTCCGCAGAGAGCCTGGCGAAGTGGAGGTCCGGGGTGCAATCCAGTGCGGGATACTGACACGGGCGCCGGTTGATGACCCGGGAATGTTCATGGGGCAGCGGGGACACGATTTATCCCTGCGGAAACCCTTCTGACGTATGATCCATCCATGCGGACCATATATACTGAACTACAGGTCATCGCATCCCCGGAACATGTCTGGAAGGCAGTTGTGGCCTCCCCGGCCATTCCCGTCGAGATCCGGGACGCCATACATGACCGGAGGACAGGGGTGAGTATGCGTGTACCCATGAGTGCCGGTGGCAGAGGTGCTACCCTCACGGTAACGCTCCTTGCGGTCGTTCCATTCCGGGAAATCCGGTGGAAAGGGTATCTCTGGATCCCCGGGCTTTTTGACGGCGAGCATAGTTTCGAAATCAGGGAGGATTCAGAGGGAAAAACGCTGCTCGTCCAGAGCGAGAGATTCACCGGGCTTCTTCTCCCCTTCCTTTCCGGGACAATTAAAGCCACGAAGCAGGAATTTGAAACGATGAATTCCGGGATCAGGGACCAGGCAGAGCGAGTCACTGGTTGAAACAACTTTTTTTGAAGATGCAGGCCGGGTTGTTCCCGCCGCTATCATGAATAACCGCACGTGTATTCCGGGTTCCCGGCAGCCTTATGATGACTGCCAATCCGTTCGCAGTCAAGGCAACCTTAAACCGGGCTGAAGTGAAATCTTGTCCTGAACGAACATGAACGCCAGATTATCGATTCTCATCGCTGCCGCGGTGCTCCTCGTCGTCCTCGCGGCGACCGGGGCCGTATCGGCGGCCGATACCAGCATCGAGCATACCATCACCGCTTCCGGAACCGGCTCCGTAATGGGGACCCCCGACCGGGCCCAGATCTCGCTCGCCGTCGAGACAGAGAACCCCGACGTGCGGGTGGCCCAGGCCGCGAATGCCGCACGGATGTCGACGGTAATGGATGCCCTTATTGCAGCCGGTATCCCGAAGGACGCACTCAAGACAACCGGATATAACATCTACCCGGTATACGATGACTCCAAGCTCCTCTACGGGCAGAAGATCACGGCATACCGCGTGACCAACACCCTGACCGTCACGCTCCACGATGTGAGCCGGACGGGAGAGGTGATCGATATCGGGATCGCGAACGGGATCAACCAGGCGAATTCCATCCGGTTCTTCCTCTCCGACGAACAGAACCAGGTGCTGCGGACAGAGGCGCTGAAAGAAGCCACGGACAGGGCGGCAGCCGATGCCCGGACGGTCGCGTCCGCGCTGGGGGTCAGCATCTCCTCGGTGAAGTCCGTCGATATCGGCGGAGGGTACTCCCCCGTGATATACCAGAACTATGCGGTGAGCGAGAAATCGGCCGGTGGGTCGTCGACACCGATCGAAGCCGGAGACGTTACCGTGACGGCGACGGTCACCGTGACCTACCTTATCGGCTGATTCAGGAGATATCTTATTTTTCTCGAGGTTTGTATCACCTGACCTCCACCAGCCCCCTCTCTTCGTTACGACGAAGACCGGCATCCACTCATTCCGGGAAATTGCCATTGGCGAAAAGGGAATTCCCCGGAGAAGTATGGTGTAGCTGACCGGGCTTCCTCACGCGGTTAGCACATGGATCTGCCGGACGCTGGCGCATACCGAAAGGGTGCCCCATATCTGTTCTCATTCCTCCTGTCGCCTATTAAATCCATAAAAAAATTTGTGCCAGATATACTGGCATTTTCTGCCGGGAAAAGGGGTGTACCCCGGCAGTCCCGGGTCTTTTTGTTGCAGGTGAACTTCAGCAGTTCTGCACGGGGATCACGCTGTTCCCTTTGTGCAGGAACACGGTCCGGGGAAGCTCGATCCCGAGCGCCTCCCGGAGGACCTCGTCGACGTTCTCCACCGTGACGAACATGAGTTCCTCGCGGACATCTTCGGGGACGTCCTGCAGGTCGCGCTCGTTCTCCTTCGGCAGGATGACCTTCCTGATCCCCGCCCGGTGGGCGGCGAGGACCTTCTCCTTGATCCCGCCTACCGGGAGCACCGCTCCGGAGAGGGTGATCTCTCCGGTCATGGCAAGGAGCGGGTCGACGGTCTTCCCGGTGATCAGCGAGGCCAGCGCCGAGAAGAGGGTCACTCCCGCGGAGGGCCCGTCCTTCGGGGTCGCTCCCGAAGGGACGTGGATGTGGATGTCGCTCTTGATGAAGTCGAACCCGTTCTCGGTGTTGGCGAGCCGGGACCGGAGGAGGGAGAGCGATATCGTCGCCGACTCCTTCATCACGTCCCCGAGCTGCCCGGTGAGGGTGAGCTTCCCGGTGCCTGGCATGAACGTACCCTCGATGAAGAGGATCTCCCCGCCGACCGGGGTCCAGGCGAGACCGGTCACGACCCCCGGCACTGGTTCCTTTCGCGCCATCTCCTTCCGGACAGGCTCTTTTCCGAGGATTTCGGGCAGCATTTCCACCGTCACCACGAACGGGAGCTCCGCCTTACCGGAGACGATCTTCTCGGAGAGGTACCGGGCGGTCTTGGCGAGCTGCTTCTTGAGCCACCTGACCCCTGCCTCACGGGTGTAGCTGTCGATGATTACCTTCAGTGCCTCGTCCTCTATCACCAGCTGACCAGGCTCAAGGCCGTGCTCCTTGAGCGTCTCGGGCAGGAGGTGGTCCTTCGCGATGGCGAACTTCTCGTTCTTGGTGTAGCCCGAGATCTCGATCAGCTCCATCCGGTCGAGGAGCGGTGCGGGGATCGTGGCGAGCGTGTTCGCCGTGGCGATGAACAACACGTCGGAGAGATCGTAGGCGACTTCCAGGTAGTGGTCCGAGAAGGTGCTGTTCTGCTCGGGGTCGAGTACCTCGAGGAGCGCCGCCGCCGGGTCTCCCGCGTAGGACACCGCGAGTTTGTCCACCTCGTCGAGAATGAAGACCGGGTTCTTCGTGCCCGCTTTCTTCATCCCCTGGATAATCCTCCCGGGCAGGGCCCCGACGTAGGTCCTCCGGTGGCCCCGGATCTCGGCCTCGTCCCTGACTCCGCCGAGGCTGATCCGGACGTACTCCCGGCCCAGCGCCTCCGCGATGCTCCGGCCGAGGCTCGTCTTCCCGGTTCCGGGCGGGCCGGCGAAGAGGAGGATTGAGCCCTGCTTCTCCTGCTTGAGTTTCATGACCGCGAGGTGCTGGATGATCCGTTCCTTGACCTTTTCCAGGCCGTTGTGGTGCCGGTCCAGCACCTGTCGGGCCTCGTCGATGTCGATACTCTTCTTCTCTCCGGTCACCCAGGGAAGTTCGAGCATGAGGTCCAGGTAGTTCCTGATAACGGCGCTCTCGTGGTTGTGGCTCCCCCCGGTCTCGAGCTTGCGCACCTCGGCGAGTGCTTTTTTACGCACCTCTTCGGGCATATCCGATTCCTCGACGCGCTTCCTGTACCCGCCGTCTGCGGAGGATCCGTCGCCTTCGTTGAGCTCTTCCTGGATCACCCTGAGCTGCTCGCGAAGCATCGCCTCCCGGTTCGACCTGCTCACCCGCTCGTTGACCTTCTGCGCCATCTCGAGCCTGAGGTTGATATCCTCCCGGGCCGTGACGAGCATCTCCAGGAACCGGATGTACCGCTGCCGGACCGAGACCGTCTCGAGGAGCGCCTGCTTTTCGGCGACCTCGACCGGCAGGAAGGGCATCACGAACGCCATGATCTGGTCGACGGACTCCATCCGCTCGAGCGGCCGGACGAACTGCTCGGACCCCGGGAACCGTTTCCCGATCTCCAGCACGGTCGCCCTGACATCCCCGAGGATCTGTGCCCGCATCTCTTCTCCGAGGTCATGGGTATCGGGAAGCGCCTTCAACTCCGCATAGAGATGCCCGGCTTTTTCATGCATGAACACGGCCTTCACCCGCTGCACCGCCTGGGCGCAGACGAGGTACCCGTCGTCGGAGGGCTGTACCCGGGTGACGTGGAGAAGGCTCCCGATAGTGTAGAGCGACGCGGCGGTCACTTCGGAAGGGGAGGTCTCCTCCTTCACCGCGAGCCCGACCGCGGTCGCTGCCCCGGCAACCTTCATCCGGGCGAGCAGGAGTTCTCCTGTGGACTGGTCGACGTGGAATTTCGTCCGGCTCTCCGGAAATACGACGATCTCGAAGAGCGGTACGACCAGGGTGTCCTGTGTGGTTTCGTTGTGTGCTGATAGCATCTGTTGCCTCTGAATTTAGTTCGAATTTACCTAACCAAAGTGCCCGGGAAAAAAATTACCCGACCTTTTCGAGCAGCCTTGCGAGGAGTACCTTCTCCCGTTCGTCGAGAGACTCCATCATCTGCTCGATCACCATCCGGAGCGCATACCGTTCCGCCTGGGCGATCCTCCGCCCTTTCTCGGTCAGGCTGATGTAAAGCACCCGCCCGTCGTCGGGAGAGGGTTCCCGGTACACGCAGTCCATCCGGACGAACTTGTTGATCATCTCGCTTACGGTCGGTTTCGAGTTCCTGGTGATCTCTGCGAGCCTGCTGAAGGTGACTCTCCCTTGTTCATCGATCGTCTTCAGGTAGGAGATCTGGGTGACCGTCATATCAGACAGCCCGCATTCGGAGAAGATTTTGCAGGAGCATTCGTTCCTGGCCCGAAGAAGGCGTTCAAATATCTCGAACAGCTGCTCGTCCTGTGGTCTCATACTCCGATCTCTAGTTAGTTAGGTATTACCTAATGATAAAGGTACGGGTGGTGCATCACCCAAAAACGACATCCTCATCTCCCGGTCCGCCAGATATGAAAAGATATGGATGCCGGCCGGGTGAAAAAACCAGAAAAGGGCTACACGCTCCTCATCATCTCTATCTCGCTCGCAACGTTCATGTCGGCCCTCGACGGGACCGTCGTCAATATCGCACTGCCTACGATATCTGAAGCATTCAACGTCTCCACGAGCACCGTCAGCTGGGTATCGACCGTCTACCTGCTGGTGATGGCCGGGTGCGTCCTGATCTTCGGCAAGGTCTCGGATAACATCGGGTTCAAGAAAGTATTCCTTTCGGGATTCCTTATCTTCACCATCGGGTCGTTCTCCTGCGGGTTCCTCCCGGATTTCATCGCATCTTTTCCTGCACTCATCGGTTCGCGGGCGTTCCAGGCGCTGGGTGGCGCCATGATCACCGCCATCGGACCCGCCATGGTTACCGCATTCATACCCATGGAACAGAAAGGCAAGGCGATGGGCGTAGTGCTGACCTTCGCCGCCCTCGGCACGGCGATAGGGCCGACCATCGGAGGTATGCTCACCCAGTACCTCTCCTGGAACTGGATCTTCTTCATCAACGTCCCCGTCGGGATCGTTGCGATACTTCTCGGTGCGAAGGTAATCCCGCACCAGGATAGACGGGAAGGGACCGCCAGGCTGGATCGGGCGGGAGCGGCCCTTATCTTCGTCGGTCTTGCCTCTCTCCTCTTCGCCCTTTCCGAAGGGCAGACCCTCGGATGGACTTCGCCGACCGTAATCGGGACTCTTATCCTCGCAGTGCTCACCCTCGGCGGGTTCGTGTGGTGCGAACTCCGGTCCCCGGACCCGCTGCTCGAGCTCCGCCTGTTCAGGAGCAGGAATTTCCTGATGACCAACCTGATGGTAATCCTGCTGTTCTTCAGCTTCGCCGGCATCAGCTACCTGCTCCCGTTCTACCTCGAATACGTGCAGGGATACAACCCCTCGAGCGCCGGGCTTATCCTGACCTCCCTCTCGGGGGCGATGATGGTCGGCGGGCTCCTCGCCGGGGTCCTCTATAACCGGGCGGGGGGCAGGCCGCTCTGCATCGCGGCCGGAATTGCGGTCGTCGCCGGGTACTTCCTGCTGACCCTGATCAGGATGGGCACCCCGACCGGGTTCGTGGTCCTCTGCCTTGTCCTCATCGGCTTCGGGCTCGGCCTCATGCTCACCCCGGCATCCAACATGATCATGAACTCGGTCGGAAAGAGGTACCAGGGAATGGTCTCCAGCCTGACCAGTCTCGAGCGGTTCGCACCGATGACGATGGGTATCGCCATAATCAACCTGGTGTTTATTCACGGGATCATCGCGGTCGCCAGCCACAGCCGGATCACGACTGACTCCCCGGCATACGTGAGGACCGAGGTGCTCGTCGCGGGGTTCGACCTTGCGTTCCTCTTCGCGTTCCTGGTCGGGATCGTGATCCTTGTCCTCGCGATACTCGCCAGGCAGGAGACGCATCCCGATTACCAGGCGGGTGTCGAAGAAACGGCAGCAGCGCTTATTCCCTGACCAGGGTCAGGCCGGGAAATATGCCGGGGGAGTGCGGAAGAGGAGGAAGAGGAGGAAGAGCGTGGATGTGGCAGGGAATTCTCCCTGAAATTCGATGTCCGGGGCCGGATATCGCGGAAAAGAGAAACGATCCGATCCCGCAGGATCCGGACCCTGTATTGGGGATGGAGCCGCAGATCACCCCTGCTCCGGTTTCCAGAGGCCGATCGCGTTGCCCTCGGTGTCCTGGATGACCGCGACGAGGCCCACGTTCCTGATCCCGCTCTTCGGCATCATGATCTTCCCGCCGAGTTTCTCCACCTTCGCGAGGAGCGGGTCTATATCCCCGACCTTCACGAAGTTCATGATCGGGGAGGGCCCCATCCGCTTGTAGATCCCGCCCATGTTCATGGTCCCTTCCTCGGGCTCGCCGGTGACGACATTCTGCCACTCGAGCGACGTATCTTCGAGTGTGGTATCCGGCTCGATCGCCCAGCCGAGGAGCGTCCTGTAGAACTTCCTGGCCCTGGCCACGTCGTCGGCCGGGATCTGGAAATACGCGATGTTTGGCATGGTCCCGTAAACGCATTCTCTCCTGATATACCTTTCCGGAAATCCGGGAAACCAGATCCACACCATGAACGGGCAGAAAAGAGTATTTCTGGAAGCAGACCAATGAAGAAATATATGGTGTGGAGGGAAGTGAGGGAACGGGTTCCGGTTCGGGAGGAATCCGGACCTGTTTCCGGTGAACGGTGATTGGTATGGAAAGGAAAGGCATTTTTATGTTCATATTGATGATCATCGGTCTTGCGGCCGTGATCTATGGGGTCGTCACCTTTCAGTGGCTCCTTATGCTGATAGTCGTTGCAATTATCGTCATCATCCTGATTGTTACGGACGTGATGAGCAGGGGGTCTGCGGGGAAGGTCCGACCGCGGAGTCCCGAAGAGATCCGTATGCACCAGTACGAGGAGTCTATTAATTCGATCAGCAGGGAGATCCGGAAGATCTAAATCCCGTTTCCTTCCCCGGTGCCTGCAAACGGGGGCCGGGGCCACTTCGCCCTACTTCATTTCAACCAGTTTCGCGAGCCGGTCGAGGGTCTCGACTCCCCCCTCCCTCATCCCGGACTCGAGCATCCCGTCCCGGTCCGCGACCGACTCGAAGACCGACCTCGAGGTCAGCTTCGTCCTCCCGCCGTCCAGCTCCTCGAGGGTCTCGATCCCCAGCAGGACGTGGCCGGGCATCCCCTCGTACTCGAACGTCTCCACGATCCTCCCCGGGGTGACGTCATGGTATACTCCGTGGAACCAGGACTCGTTCCCCTCCGCGTCCCGGTTCAGGTACCTCCACATACCGCCAGGCTTCACCTCCATTTTTTCCACCTCGATAGTGTACCGCGCCGGCGCCCACCACTGCGTGATGAGGTCCGGGTCCGTTATCGCCCTGAATACCCGCTCCCGGGGGGCATCGAAGACCCGGGTCATATAGGCGTCCTGCCTTCCCGGTATCGCCACGAGCAGGGTCTTTCCGGTCCGGGACACGGCCTCGTCGAGCAGCCGGTCCAGCTTGTCGAAGGACCCGTTCCATCCCGCCCGGGCGGATTCGACGGAATCTCCGGGAGGGATCCCGGTGTGGACCAGGGTGAACTTCGTCTTCCCCCCGTCATGCTCCTCGAGGGTGACCGTCACCAGCAGTTCCTTCGGCCAGATCCCGGTCATCCCGTAGTGCGCCGCGGGGAGGATGTTGCCCATCTCGTCGGAGAAACTGTCGGTGGCAACAATCCGTTCGAGCGGGACGATCTCGCGGTACTCCCCCGTGCTCCAGAAGTCCTCGCACTCCGGTGACCGCATGCAATAGAGGTACTTCCCGCCGACCCGGAAGTCGATCCGGGCGACCGGGGAGGTGAACCCCTCGGGCCCCCACCACCTCATGACGAACTCGGGCTCGGTCCAGACCATCCAGACCAGATCGCGGGGCGCATTGAAGATACGCGTGATGGTAAGGTCTTTATCGCGGGATTTTTCTTTGGCCGGAGGCGATTGTGCCATGTGAGCATGGGTGACGCTGATTGGTAATAGAGGTTTTGGGAATGGGCCGGGCACCCGAAAGAGGTGCAGTATTCACGACTTGATCGTGTACACGATCTTCCCGTCCCGGAAGAGAGTGATGAGCCCCCCGCTCTGGGAGACGACCACCCCTATCGACCTGGTGACCCGCGTGATCCCCGCGACCGACGAATGACGCGATCCCAGCCCGCCGGGAAGGTTCACCTGGCTCACGTCCACGGTGATATACCGGCCGGCGGCCTCCACCACTCCGGAACCGGTGACGATGAACGCACCGTCGAGCTGGGCGAACTCCTTGATATGTCCCCTGATGCCCACGTCGGTGATCCGGCGCTCGGCCTCGTTGTGGCCGTGGAACGGGTTCAAGACAAACTGTCGTGAATGGTCCAGCACGTTCCCGGTGTCGCCGACCACGAACGAGGTCCCCACCGCCTTGCCCTCCCGTCCTTCCCGGGAGATCTCCACCGCCGTCCGGACGACTGCGTCGAGGACCTCGGGCGATACGTCGGTCCCGGTGCACAGGGTCTCCAGCACCTCGAGAGAGGGGATGTTCTTGGGGAGAGGCCCAGTCCGCGGGGTGAACCCCCCGTGGTTCTCCGGCATTGCGGGCGGTCCCCTTCTCCTGTGCAGGATCTGCTGGAAGATCGCCCCGACCACGACGACCACGATGGCGGTGACCAGGATTATCACGAATATCGGCTGGTCCGTCGGCGGCGGGGACCCGGGGGTCGGCCCGGGCGACCCGGTCGTCTGGTTCCGGATCTCGAGGGTGATCCTCTTGGTGGTCGAGAGCCCGTCCGACTGGGTCCCGGTGATGGCGATGGTGTAGGTCCCCGGGGTGGAGTACCGGTAGGTCACCGGGAGGTCGGGAGAGGTCGTCGTATTCCCGTCATTCCAGTCGACGTTCACTATCGTGATGACCGTCCCCGGGGAACCCGGGTTAAGGTTCCCGTTCACGGTGACGTTCATCCCGTCGACCACCGGCTCGAGGAGGGTCAGGACCGGCGGGCTCACCGGGATCCCGGGACCAGGTCCCTCCGTAGTCTGTGTCGGGGTGACCGTCGCCGTACCTGAGACCGTGGCGACGGGGGTGGTTGCCGGGACGACAGGCTGCGCTATGGTGACCGTGACATTCCTCGCGGTCTCCTGCCCGTCGGACTGGAGCGCGGTGATCGTGAGGGTATATACCCCGGCACCGGAGTAAAAGTGCGAGTACGGGAACCCGTGGTATTCCGGCGTCTGGCTGTCGCCCCAGTCCCACCGGATATTCTCGATGGTCACGTTTCCGGAGCCCGGGGCCGCGACCCCGTACATCGTGCAGGTAAGGTTGTCCACGACTGGAACACCGAGCACGAGGTAGGGCGGCGGGTCGGGATATACCGCGGGAGTCTCGGTCGGGGGAGGTATGGCCGTTGTCGCAACGGTTGTCACTTCACCGGTTGGCGTAGTGTTCGTAACGTTCTCTGCGAGCACGATACCCGGCAGTACGAGAAGGATGACGCATAGTGCGGTGAGCAGCAGCCGTAACCCGGATGCTGGCGTTCTTTCCCGGCTCATGGATGACCAGATCGTTTGAATGAACAGAATATCGTGATGATCGTTCATAAATATGGACGTTCCCGCTTTCTGGACCGGGAGGTGATGCCAGGTCGGATCGGTCTTACCGGAGACCACGGGTGGCCGGACGAGGGCCTGGGGGTACAGTCTCGGGGATTGTCGTTCCTCGCCCCGATCCGTGTAAATCCGGAATCTGCATATGGTGAAATGATAACCATGGACCGGGGGCCAGGAATCCGGTGACGGAGGAAAACAATCATTTCGCCACCTCCGCAAATCTCGTCGTCCGGCTCTTTGACTCCCTGCAAGCGTGACGGCGATGTCGCTATCTGGCGGAAGAACATATCTTCTGAACAGATAGTCCCATGCCGGATTGCACCATAGAACGACTGACGGAACGCACCTTTCCGGATTTCCTGTTCCTGCTCGAACGGCTCGCCGAGTACGAACACCTCGACCCGCCCGACGAGGAGGGGCGAGTCAGACTTGCAGCGGACGCATTCGGTGATTCTCCGCGATTCGAAGGCTACTTGTGCAGGTTTAATGGACAACCCGTCGGGTATGTCACGTTCTACTTCACGTACTCCACGTTCCTCGCCCGCCCCACCCTGTTCCTCGAGGACCTCTTCGTTCTCGAACATTACAGAGGTAGGGGTCTCGGGGGACGGCTCTTCGAGTTCTGCCGGAGCGAGGCGCGAAATCGTGGGTGCGGGAGGATGGACTGGATGGTGCTCACCTGGAACGAGCCGTCCATCCGTTTTTACGAGAAGATCGGCGCATCAAGGCTGGACTGGTATACTTACCGGCTCGATCGCGAAAAATTATGAGAGGGGAGGACCTCGGGTCAGATTCTTTTTTCAGGATTAGGAAGTCGTTGAAGCACGCCGGGTCTCGAGGAATCATTGGGCGGGAGATCCCAAATCGTCCGCCTGGATCCTAAAAAATAGAGATTACCCGGATTTCAGCCCCTTTTCAGCGTGTCGATGGCGGCATTGTAGTTCTCGCCGCTCAGGAGATAAATCAGTTCGATCTGGTCAGGTGCGGTAATGGTACCATAGGTATAGCCGTTATTCTCTTCGGCAATGTACACTGTTTTCCCGTCGGGACCGATCGCCCCTGCAAACGTCTCGCTCTCGGTGGCGCCTTCAGGATCGGTGAAATAGAACGATCCCCAGAAAATCCGGTCCTTCTGACCCGTAACGCTCATAACCATGCTATACCCGGCCCCATCGGAATATCCCGCGCTTTTTGTATAGTCCACCCAGGTCCCGGACCAGTTCCCCAGGAGATCGGGTGTAACCGCGGGAGTCGTAGCGGCGTTACCCTGCGGGACCGTAGTGCACCCGCAGATAAGCACTGCTGCAAAGAGGATAAGAATTCCTGCATACACAATCGCTTTCATACCGTTCAGAATCGCGAGCAACCGGATAAATAGGTATCGTTTATTACCCGAATGGCCGAGCCTGGCGGATCCGGGGAATAATCTCTCCATTACGGAGGAGATATCAGAAATAATGGAGAGTATTCAGTTTTTCTGCATTCGATCCTCAAATCCGATACGAAAAAAATATCCGCTCCCGTAAACATGACACTACAATGGCGGGGGGGGCACACGTACTGTGGGTAGAGGACGAGCCCGGCCTTCTGGAGACTGGAAAGACCTTTCTCGAACAGGAGGGCGGGTTCCGGGTCGACGCCGTGCGTTCGGCTCATGAGGCCCTGGAACTCCTGGCGGGCTCAAGGTACGATGTCATCGTCTCTGACTACCGGATGCCGCAGTTGGATGGCATCGAGTTCCTCAGGACCGTCAGGGGTGAGGGAAATACCATCCCGTTCATCCTCTCCTGCGAACCGGGACACGAGGACGTGGTCATCGAGGCGCTGAACAACGGGGCAACCTTTTTTCTCCGTAAAACCCGTGATCCGCAGGTTTTCTATGATGAACTCTCGCACGCCATCCGGCAGGTCGTCCTGAAAAGACAACCCATGATGACACTCGCCGGGCAGGAACAGCGGCACCAGGACCTGCGAAACACCCGCGACCTCATTCTGGGCATTGCACCCGACGGTCGAATCCTTTTCGCGAACAGCAAATGGCTCGATACGCTCGGGTACCGCGAGTCCGGGATCGCAGGACTCACCTTGTCCGGAGTCGCTCATGAAGAAGGACCCGCGAGACTGGAAGACATACTCCGGAGAGTATTGTCCGGCGAGAACGCAGGGATCATCGACGTGGTGTTCATGAGCCGCGGAGGGGCGAGGGTCTACACCGAAGGGATGCTGGACCTGAGAGTGGAGGGTGGAGCGCAGTACGTCAGGGGTATCTTCAGGGACGTGACCGGACGAAAGACCGCCGAAGCCGAATTGCGGGAATCCGAGAACAAATTCGCCACGGTGTTCCGGAACAGCCCGGTCGCGCTCACGATCGTGTCCGCGGTAGACGGCACGTTCATCGATATCAACGATACCTTCGTCCGGAACACCGGATATTCCCGTGAAGAGGTGATAGGAAACACCGCGGACCACCTGGGAATCTTCGCAATCCGGAACCAGCGGAAACAGATGCTCGCCACACTCCGTGAAGAGAGGGGGGTGCAGGGGATGGAGGTCTCGTTCCGGACGAAATCGGGAGAGATCCGGAGATGCCTGTTCTCGTCGAGGTACATAAGGATGGGGGCCCGGCCTCACATCCTTTCCATGATCGAGGACATTACCGAGCGAAAGGCCGCCGAAGAAGCTCTGAAAGAGCGGGAAGAAAAATTCCGGACTATTTTCGAATACAGCCCGTATCCCATCGCGATCAACAGCCTCCCGGATGGAAAATTTATCGCGGTAAACGCGGCGTTCGAGAAAAGCAGTGGGTATTCCGAGTCCGAAGTGATCGGCAGGGGGCCCGTGGAATTGAAACTGCTCTCGTTTAAGGATTTCGGCAGGCTCGCATCACACCTGCTGGTCTCCGGGAAACTCCGGAACATTCCCCTGACCCTTACCGGGAAAAACGGTGATCAGGTGTTCGTATCGTTCTTCACCATTCCCGTCGCGATCAACAACCGGCCGGCTATCATGACGATGGCGGCGGAGACCACCAGCCTTAAAAAAGCCGAGAAAGAGCTGCTGCGTATCAACGAGGAGCTTCGCGGGAGCGAGGAAAAATTCCGGGCCATCTTCGAGAACAGCGCACCGGGCATGTCCCTCGTGCAGCCCGATCTCCGGTTCGTGGCCGTCAACCCTTCATGGGCATCCATGTTCGGCTACACCCAGGAGGAATTCGGTGAAATGACCGTCGGCGATATCATGTATCCCACTGATATCGCCCCGGACACCGAGGGGATCCGGCTGCTCGGGGCCGGTGAACACCCATACTTCAAAGCGGAAAAACGGTACGTCAGGAAGGACGGGGGCATGATTTGGGGCGCCCTTACCGTCACTGCGATACGAGGTCAGGACGGGACCCTTCGTCACTATTTCGCCCAGATCGAAGATATTACCCGGAAAAAGCTCGTCCAGGACTCGCTCAAAGAGAACGAAGAGCGGTACCGATCGTTTATGGAGAAGTTCCGGGGGATCGCCTACCTTACCCGTCCGGACTGGCGTCCGGTGTTCATCCACGGTGCCGTAGAGGAGATCACAGGATATTCGCCGGAGGATTTCGAACGCGGAGCACTGCGCTGGGATCATCTTATCCATCCCGAGGATATTGCCGGATTACGGAAACGCGGCGATACGGAACTGTTCACGACCCCCGGACATTTCGTCAGGGCGGAATACCGCATCTTCAGAAAAGACGGGGAGATCCGATGGGTCTCGGATCTCATCCAGAACATGGAAGACGAAAGAGGAGATCTCCTCCTCTCGGGCGTCCTTACGGATATCACGGAACAGAAAAGGATGGAAGAGGCGCTCCGGGAGAGCGAAGCGCGGTACCGCGGGCTTCTCGAGGGGTCTCCCGATCTCATCTTCATAATCGACCGGGACGACCGGGTCGCATTCGTGAACGAAGCCGCTGCGAAATTCCTGGGGCTGCCCGCAGAGGAGATTACCGGGCGGAGCAGAGACAGCCTGTTTCCCCCGGAGATCGCAGAACGCCAGAAAGAGGCGGTAGCGAAGGTCTTCGAGACCGGGGAACACTTCAGAAGCACCGGGATGTTCGATTACGGAGAGCACCGCCGCTGGTTCGATCACTATCTCGTCCCTCTCTGCGACCATTCAGGCAACGTGACCCAGGTATTCGGGATCTCCCGCGATATGACCAGCCAGAAGGAGGTGGAAGAGGAACTCCGGCAGGCGAACAGGAAGTCAAACCTCCTCTCCCGCATCACCAGGCACGATATCACCAACCAGCTCCAAATCCTCGACGGATACGCCGTTCTCCTTCAGGAGATGATCTCCGATCCCACGCGTGCGGCGTATCTCACCCACCTGATGAAAGCAAGCGGCCAGATCGGGGACATGATCGCAATCGCCAGGGAATACGAACTGATAGGCGTTCATGCACCGGTCTGGCACAATGTCAGGGAAGTGGTGAGCACCGCCTGGCAGGGGGTCATCCGTGAGTTGGTCGAACTCAAAAACGACATTCCCGGGGACCTCGAGGTATATGCCGATCCGCTTCTCGGAAGGGTGCTCGGAAACCTGATGGACAATGCCCTTCGTCATGGAGGAACGATCACCGCCATCATATTCTCTTTCGAGGATGGCGGAGACCACGGAATAATCGTCTGCCAGGACGATGGCACCGGTGTGCCCGGCTCCGAGAAAGAACGGATATTCGAGGCAGGAGTCGGCGCACATTCCGGATTCGGGCTGACCATATCACGGGAGATCCTCGGGATCACCGATATCACCATCCGGGAGACGGGAAATGCGGGGTCGGGGGCCCGGTTCGAACTTACCGTCCCGGTCGGAGGGTACCGGCGTAGATCAGGATAACCGTCTGAAGTGCGTTCCGGTAATTGAAGAGATGCACCGCCCATGAATTCGGGCGGTCAGCGTCCGATCCGACTCTTTTTGCCTGATTCGAAAGGACTTATCCCGGCTGACCGTATCCACGGATATTCCGGATACTTCTGAAAAAAGCGTTTTCCTGTCTCTCCGCGGACAATCGTCAGAGGGCCAGCATGATCACCAGCATGACCCCGGTGATCGCAGTGAGGATGATCGCTACAACTGCAGATTTCTTGATAACTTCACCGATGATCCCCGGCTGGTCGATCACCGCAGCGGCGTTCATGATCTTCGCCGGAGCGATGGAGGACGCGATCCCGCCTGCAACCGCATGGGCCGCGTAGACCTTGATGAAGTCGAGGGAAAGGACGTCTGACGAGCTCTTCAGAATCCCGTAGAACATCACGTTCGAAGAGGTCTCGCTCCCTGAAACGAACGATCCGAAGAGGCCCAGCAGGGGACTCACCAGGGGGAACGCGGCACCGAGGATCCCCGCCAGGGTGAGCCCGATCACCACGTTCATGTTGGTGGTCATCGCCCCGGGGGCGAACCCTACGGCCCCCTGGATCACCGACTGCCCGGACCAGTCCATCACGTAGGCGATGGCAAAGAAGATGGCGGCCGCGAGGGTGGGGCTCCAGGCCCGTTTCAGCCAGAGCGTCACTATCTTCTTCCCGTCCTCTTTCCGTTTGATCAGGAACGGAGCGGCAACGAGGGTGCTGATCAATACCCAGAAATAGGCCTGGTTGAGGAGCTTGATGTCCACCGACTTGTTCGCGACGATAGGGATCTTCTGCAGGTCACCGAGGATGTTGTAGAGCCCGGTCTGCACCGCGGGGATGCTGATGATCACGATGAAGACGACCAGAAGGATCCAGGGCAGCGCAGCCTTCCAGAGCGGCAGCGAACCGGCCGGGATCTCCCGTTTTACCAGCAGGGGCTTGCCCTGGAGTTTCCGGTGCGCGAGCAGGACGAGGATGGTGACCAGGCCTGAGAAGACTCCCACAAGGCCGATAGCCGATGCAGGCAGGATGTTGACAAAGAAGATACAGGAGAGGCCGAGCGAGAGACCAGCAAGTATTGCAGGGAACAGGCCTTTCTTCAGTCCGTTAATCCCGTCCGCGAGCCAGAGCATCCCAAGGGCGAATCCTGTGCTGACCACCGGGAGGAAAAGGGCGATGGTGCTCCCGAGGATGGTCACGTCGAGCCCGAATATCGCCGCCGGGAGGGTGATGGGGACCGCGAGCAGGGAGAACGATGTAAGCGGGTCGTAGCCCAGGCAGGGGAGGGCGACCGAGGCAAGGGGGGAGAACCCGAGTGCGAGCATGATGGGCGGAAGCATGGTTACCGGCGTGGCCCCGATGGAGACCAGGAACGAGCCGAGCCCCACGTTGAGGAGCATGATCTGGTCGTACCGCTCGGCGGCGATCTCCTTGATGTACTCGGTGATGCTCCGGATGGCGCCCCCGATATCCATCATGGTCACCTGGAGAATGGTGAACAGCACCATCAGCGAGATCCCGAACGAGGCGATGATCCCGTCAAGCGATGCATAGAGTGCGATGGAAAGTGATGTATTGAAGAACGTTACCGCGATCAGCACGGTGAGAGCCCACCCGATGAACGCCATCAGGGTGCCCGACCTGCGGAAGAACACCAGGCCGACGAAGATCACCATGATCGGGAGGATCGCGAGGATAAAGAGGATAGTCTGGTCCATTGATGATTCCGCCCTGCAGGCAAAAAGGTTGGGTCCGGAAGCTCTTAACGGGATGCGTTTTGATCCCCGGTCGGGGCCGGATCAGGGAAAGGAGTCTCTGGCAGAGCGCTGCAGGGACCGACGGACTGCCCGGGATTCCGGGGGCCCTGATGCCCGCCCCGTGACGACAACTATTTTCCCCTTTCAGCGATACGACTGACTGCAGAGTATGGACCATCCGAAACGGCGCGATTACCGGCGGTCGCTGAAGATCGCCCTGGCAGTGACCTTCGTCTTCCTTCTCGTGGAGATCGCGGGGGGGTTCGTCTCCGGCTCTCTTGCCCTCCTCTCCGACGCCGGGCATATGTTCTCGGACGTGCTCTCCCTCCTCCTCTCGCTCGCGGCGGTCACCATCGCCACGCAGCTCCCCACCACGTCAAGGACTTACGGGTATCACCGGGTAGAGATATTCGTGGCGTTCATCAACTCGCTGGTCCTGATCGGGGTCTCCGCCGGGATCGTGTGGGAGGCGTACCTCCGGTTCCAGAACCCGGTACCGATCGAGGGAGGGCTGATGTTCGCCATCGCGTTCGTCGGGCTGGTGGCGAACGGCGCCATCGTGTGGCTCCTCCACGGGAGCAGGGACCTGAATATCCGGAGCGCCTTCCTCCACGTGATCGGGGACACCGTCTCGTCGGTCGCCGTGATGGTCGCCGCGGCATGGATCGCCCTGACCGGGCAGGTGATCGTGGACCCGCTCCTATCGGGGATAATCGCGGTGATCATCGTAATCTCCGCGGTGAGAATACTCCGTGAGACCGTTGTCATCCTCCTCCAGTTCACCCCCCGGGACGTGGACTTCGATGCCGTGGTCCGGGACATGACCTCTGTAGAAGGGGTGGAGAACGTGCACCACGTGCACCTTTGGAGCCTCTGCTCCGGCATCAACGTGCTCGACTCGCATATCTACTCATGTGAGCGTGATGTAGCGAAGATCGAGGGGATGAAGCAGGAGATCAAGGCGCGACTGAAGAAGTACAATATCCTCCACTCCACACTCGAATTCGAGTGTGAACAGTGCAGGGAGTGCGCCCTCGTCGAGGGGGTTCTGGAACATCCGGAATAGAAGACCCGGGATCAGGGGAACTATCCGGAATTTTCGGACCTGGATTTCGAAAGGTACGAGGTCGGGGACGCTATCGCTTCAGCCCGGCCCCCTTCATTTTTTCCGAACCCACACTCCTCTACCTGATACCGGTGTCAATGGAGATGTCCAGGGTCTCCCGCGCTCCGGGGTGGATCGTCACAGTCGCTGGGACATCGGCACTCCGATCAATACCCGGCCGGTTTATGTCCACCCGGTAGGTCCCCGCAGGAAGCACCACCTCGTAGTGACCGGTAGGACCTATCTGCACGGTCCGGCTCCCTCCGGGCTGGTCCAGGGGCGTGACCACGACCTTCCTGGCTTCGTATGCCCGGGCGAGCACGTCGGGAGAGACATTGCAGGGTTCAACAGGACAGAGCGGGCCGATGCTGACATTTCCCTCGAGAATTCCGGTTCCTCCGGCAGGGTACATCCCTGGGACAAGCATGAACACCAGTACGACCAGCGCAAATATCACAATGACCAGGAACAGGAGGCTCTTCTTCCACCGCCCGGCCGGCTCCTGCGATCGCTCTTCCGTCATCATCACCCGGTTCCGGATCACGGTTCAGCGTTACGGGTATATTAATCCCCATACACGACGTCCCCGATATTGTGGATGGATTCGAGGTGTTTCCTTCGGACTGCACGGAAGGAACGGAACCCGTGGCCGAATTTTTATCATAAAACAATACTCCGCCCCTCTCCCGGAATATTCACTCCTCGTCACTTCTTCCCCCGAGTCCGGGTCGGTTTTTAGGCATCCTTCAAGGGTGAGGCACCGTCCCCACGGTGGAATCAGCGAGCCTCCAGGGATGGTGTTTCGAAGGTCGCCGGCCGAAAAATCTCTATAGGAGTACGGGGCATCCTCTCCCAGAGGAGGATACGAAGCGATGAAGACCACCATCGGAATTGTAGGGAGTCCCCGTAAAGGGGGGAATACGGACATCCTGGTCAGGCAGGTCCTTGCCGGAGCTGCGGCAGAGGGGGACGAGACCAAGATCTTCTACCTTGAAGACCTGGAATACCAGGGGTGCCAGGGGTGCAGGTATTGCAAGATGAACGAGGGGTGCAGGGTCGATGACGATATGACACTGCTCTACCAGGAACTTATCGCCGCGAACGGCATCGTTCTCGGAACCCCGGTCTACTTTGGTCAGATGAGCGGGCAGACCAAGCTCTTCCTCGACCGGTGGTACGCACTGATGAACCCGGACTTTTCGTCCCGCCTGCCCGCGGGAAAGAAGATGGTCCTTGTCGTGGCCCAGGGCGATGCGAACCCGAAGATGTACGAGTCCATGATCAACCACCTGGAAGACACCATGGGGTTCTTCGGGATCGCCATGGTCGAGACCATCGTCGCCGCAGGGGTGATGAGCCTCGGCGATGCAGCCAAAGACCCCGCAATGATTAAAAAGGCAGAAAAAGCCGGCAAGAAACTTGGAAAAGCGCTCACGGCAAAATGAAATCGCATGGCCCCGCGGAGGGCTATCGGCCCTCCCGGGAGAGAATGCGGGGTAAGATACGCAGATCTCCTGAATCCTCCGGGGTGTAAATTCCAGGAACGCCGTACCTTATTGTCCTCCCGCCACCATACTTCCCCGGAGTGAGTGCCATGGACAACGCAGCGCTGCTGATCATCGATATGCAGAACGACTTCATCAGGGACGGTGCCCCCCTGCAGGTGCCCGGAGCAGGAGCAATCATCCCCAATATCCGGATACTCCTGGAGCTGTTCCGCCGCCACCGGCTCCCGGTCTTCCACGTGCTACGGGTCCACCGTGCGGACGGGAGCGACGTGGAGATCTCCCGCAGGGAGCTATTTGCGCGGCGGCCGTTTGCCGTCGACGGAACCCGCGGTGCGCGGGTGATCGACGAGCTTGCCCCCGAAGCGGGGGAATATATCATAAAGAAAGTCCGGATGAGCGCATTCTTCGATACCGACCTGGACCTCCTGCTCCGTTCGATGGGGGTCGGGCGCGTGGTGGTCGCCGGCATCCAGACGCCGAACTGCATCCGGACTACGGTATTCGATGCCTTCGCATACAATTACCGGACATATCTGGTTGAGGATGCGGTAGGAGCCGCGAACGAGGATGTCCACAGGTCGAACTGCAGGGACATGGCAAATATAGGGACGGTTATGGTACACACTGCGGATGTAGAGAAGATCCTGCAGTCCTGACCGTCGGATCCTTTCCTCCCGGCCGGGCCGGACCCGCCCTAACGGTTCGTTTCCCGGCGAAGACGGAACCGGATGATTCGCGGACGACCCGCCTGCGAGGTCTGGCGAGAGGTCCCCTAAACCCCATAAAAAAGCCATCCTACGACGGTATTTCCGGGGACTTAAAAAAAAGCGGAGTCACCGTTTCCCCGGCATCATCTTCCTTGACTTCGAGGAGAGATAGTCCAGGGTCTGGGGACTCAGGGCAAAGACAACGGGGATCAGCGCGAAGACTGCCACCCCGGGAAATATGCCGAACGCAGCAAGTATCGTTCCGAGGAAGGCGATCCCGGTCACCATCTCGCCCCGCTTCATCTCGAATCCTACAAGGGTCTTATCGACCGACGGGTCCATCATCCGGGGATTCCTGGTCACGTGATGCCATTCTGCGAGCACGATGAACGCGATCACCAGCACGTTCGCCCCGAAGATCACCTCGGCCAACCACTCGCTGAAATAGGTGTCGGCAAGGTTGGATGTAAACGGCATCAGGCCCACGAAGAGGAGCCAGATCACGTTGAGCCAGAGCATGAACGAGTCCACGGACCTGATAAAGTGGAACATCTGGTGATGGAGCACCCAGAACACCGCGAGTGCCAGGAACGCGAGCACATAGAGGATAATGTCAGGGTAGAGCGAGGCGAGAAGGTCCCGGAGCGGCGGGGGGCTTCCTGCCTGGGGGACTTCGATGCTTAATACAAGCAGGGTCATCGCAATGGCGAATATCCCGTCGGTCAGGGTTTCGACCCGGGCCTTGGAAAGCCCCGAGGGGTGGATCTCTCCGTGAGGAGTCTCTTCCTCCATGGAATAGGATGGAAAGACCTTGCTCATTAAGGCATTGGAGACAGGCGGATCGCAGAACCCTGCCCAATCCCGTGGGTCGGACCCGGAGGAAAAGGCGAAAAGATTCTTAGCTGTCCGCAGTCTTCCCTTTACTATCTGCCACCTTCCTGGCAGTCACTTGCCTGCTTGATCTTCTTGATTCGAAACAGCCGGGTATACTCTTCCCGTTCGAGTTCGTCCCGGAACAGCTCCCCCCGGTGCCGGGCGTCATAGAGACTGGGTATCAGGCGGTATTCCAGGCTGTTCACGACCAGCCGGGTGCGGTCGATCTCCCGGAGGAGGAGCTTGACCCGGCTCTCGGTTCCGGCGGTCCTGATCACCTCATCGAGGAGTTGTTCGAACGCTCCCGAGGTCTGGTCTACAAGAGACGTGGTGCCGAGAATCCCGTATCCTCTCCGGACCGCATTTTTATGCACGTCTTTTCCGGCAATCCAGGGGAGGTGCACCCCGAGCAGGTTCTCGGTGGTGACCGAGAACTGCGGTTCACCCTCCACCGCGTAGGCGGCAAGGGAGAGCTCGTGTTCACCCTCGATCATTATCGCTTCGACCAGGATATCCTGGCTTTCAAGATAGCGGAGTGCGAGCGCCTTCCGCTCCCCGGCAAGGACCCTGACCTGCTTCTGGGCCTCGATGATAAGCCCTTCCAGTTTCAGCTTCAGGATATGGTGGACACGCTCGAAGAGGAGGATCTTCTGTTTGATCCTGATGAGTTCCATCCGTGTCGGGGGAGGGGTATAGCTCGTCATACGATCAGGTACTTCGCGATTCGTTCCGGGGCAAGGGCGAGTTTTTTTCCCCTCCCGATCGCCCTCAGGTTTGCCACTTCGGCCTGGGTGCGCTCAAGGTAGGTGAGGACGGGGAGCACCGAGAAGGGGTGCCTGCGGGCGAGCCCGTCGATCTTTTTCAGGCGGGAACGGGTGATGGAGAGTGCGACCGCGGGGACCTGGACCTGGTGGTGCTCCCACCTTTTCCAGATGAAATCCAGCGCATCCTGCCGGGTTTCCACACTCTCGGGAGCGCTCTGCTTCAATGCCTCGAAAATGATGTGGAATACTCCCAGTTTCCCGAAGAGCGCCTCGAAATGTTCGCGGTCATCGGTGAACGAGAGCACCCGCAAATGCCCGGGAGGGATCGCCCCTCCGGGGATAATGTAGGAGAGGACGTCGCATTCCTCCTCGCAACTGTGGATCCGGAAGAGGTTCCGGATATTGAGGATGTCGATCTCCAGGCGTACATACTGCCTGAAGATGTCTCCTCCCGGCAGACCGGAGCCCGCAACCTCGAGGAGCCCGGTGTAGAACCCTTTGTACAGTTCGTTCTCCAGGTGCGCGAACATCCCCTTCTCCCGTTCCGGGTCGTAGAGCCTCGCAAGCAGGGGGTAGAGGTCCCACCCTTTCAGGGCGGAGACCACTTCGTCTGGGGTCCGGAGCACCGCGAGCGAGTCGAGGTATCTCGCTTCCATCTCCCCGGCGGGGATAAGAATCCGCTCAATCCTCGCAGGGTCCATCCCCTGCGCCTTTCCCCGGAGGATCATCATCACGTTCACGATATCGTACTTCTTCAGATAGTGGAGGGTGAAGTGACGAAGGTTCCCGCTCGTGAGGTCGAGGACGTCCTGGAAGCTCCGGGAGAGGTGCAGGTCCAGTGCCGCCTCGAGCCGGTCATCCGGGGGGAGACGTGCGGGTATTGCGGAGAACTCGGCCTTGTACCGGTCTTCCCCCAGGTAACGGACAAATTCGAAGATGTCCATGTGCAGCATCCGGTGGTAGTCGGGTAATTTGTAGCGTGATGATTTTCTTATCTGGAGGCGGGTGCATGCATAGACATAAGCGGAAGGGCCGACAGAAAGGGAGGGATACGATCGCGGCATGCAGTTCGGTCCGTTTTTAGGGGATGTGGTCACGGAACAGAATATACTTGTGGGTTTGGGGCCCGGGGCAACAGCAGGGAGAAGGCAGAGACCGGGGCATGGTAAAACCTTGCCTGCATCTCCCGGGAACGAAACCGGCACCCGCGTTTCGCTGCATTTTTCTCTCTCCGGGGCGATGAACTCCATGGTGGAACATGGATACGTTAACCGGGTTCTTCGACCAGGATCTCTATGCCAGGTTCAACGGGATCACGCTGGTTGAGACCGGGCAGGGAACCGCAAAAGTCAGCATGCAGATCCGGGACCAGCACAGGAACAGCCACGGTACGGTGCACGGCGGGGCCATCTTCACCCTCGCGGATACCGCCTTTGCCCTCGCTTCCAACTCGGAGGGAATACCCGCGGCGGCGATCAATGCGTCGATCACCTATATGAAAGCGGCCCGGGAGGGTCATCTCCATGCCACGGCGGAGGAGTTTGCCCAGAACCCGAAACTCGCCACCTACACGGTGACCGTCACCGACGATGCCGGGGACCGGATCGCCCTCTTCCAGGGCATGGTCTACCGGAAAAGAGCTGCCAGGTGATCTCCACACCCTCACTCCCGACATTGAATCCTCGCAAATTCGGGAAACACGAAAGATCCGGCGGTGTGGCCGGGACCGGTTTGATCACGGCCGCCAACGAGTGGCAAACCGATTTCCTCTCCACCCCATCCCGCCCCGACCGGTCACCGGGGTATGAACGGGGGCGGATTCCTGTGCCGGATCTACGATACAAGGTCACAGAGGCGGGAGAGATCCATGGAAGAAGGCTATCGGATCAAAATGCGGAGACATACCGATGATGAACCTTGAAATTTTCGATGCAATGGATGCGGACGACAAGAGGAATTACCTTGAATTCCTCCTCTGGCACTACCGGGTGGTGGACGCCTTCTGGTTCATCTACGTTGCCGAGGAGTACGGGCAACCGGTTGCAGAGGTTATCAACGAGCAGGTCTGGGGGAGGGTCGCCGGGATGGCGGCGAAGGATATCATCCGGAGGTTCGATATCCGGGAGAAAGGCCTCACCGGGCTGGTCCGGGCCCTTCGCCATTTTCCATGGGCGATAATCGTCGACTATCTTATCGAGGAGCGCGAGGATGAGGTGGTGATCTCGGTCCCCTCCTGCCCCACCCAGGAGGCAAGGCGAAAGAGGGGACTGGAAGAGTACGTATGCCGCGAGATGCACAGGGCGGAGTTCACCGCCTTCGCCCGCGAGGTGGACGAGAGGATCCGGGTGGAATGCCTCTTTGCCCCGCCGGACCCCCACCCTCCTGATATGTTCTGCAAGTGGCGGTTTTACCTTGAAGAGCCCTGACGGCCGGGTGCTTCCCTCGAATGGATACCGGGTGGTGAGGGAAAAACCCGATACCTGTTTCGGGTTCTCCACAACACCACCCTCCTGAACTTCGATTATTCTTTTTTTCACACGTCTCGTGACGAAACCGGACTCTATGACCGTGCGACCGGATGTCCATAGCAATTGTTCCCCGGAAAAGACCCGGCTCCGGGGGTCGTAGAGAGTCACCCCGGGGTATCGAACCCATAAGATACCTCATTCCCGCAGGGCCGTTATTCAGGCAGGCCTCGTGTTACGTATCTCGTTATAGAGCAGGACAAGGGAGAGGCTGATCAGGTTTAGTGTCGTGGCACCGTACCAGAAATACGATTCCACCGGGGTGAGGAGCCCTATCCACCCCGACCAGAGCATGAAACTGATAATGGAAAACGACACCAGGGTATCAACCGCGAGGAACACCAGAGGCATTCCCGCAGCCCGGCCCGCCTGTGCAATGGTGCAGTACTCGAAATTCGCGGGCCGGTGCGCGAGGTCGAGCACGACCCGTCCCAGGTTCATGAGGAGGTCGATCCCGGCCCAGACGATCACAACGCCCCCGAGGACAAGCAGCGAGGGGTATGCCGCCTGGGTGACCCTGAGCAGGCTCACTCCGAAGAGCAGTTTGTAGACACAGAAAGGGATTCCGATGGTGAGGGAGAGGAAGAACGGCCTCCGGAAGAACCGCTGGATACTGTCCGATTCACGTTCGTACCTGCATACCAGGGTCATATCGTCTGTCGTCATGGAGACACCTGCCCCTGCCTCCCGGAGAGCGCTGCCGCAGCGAGCGCAGCGGTCGAGAAGGCGGCCTGGAGATTGTACCCGCCCGTATCCCCGTCGATGTCAAGCGCCTCCCCGATGATGGAGAGTCCGGGTACAGGCCGCGACCCCATGGTCCGGGGGTCGATCGCCTCCAGCGCAGCACCTCCGCGGGTGACCATCGCCTGGTCGAAACCCGCGAGATCGCGGACGGAGAACGGGAAGCCCGTGATCATGTCCATAAGGTCGTTCCGCTCCTTCCTGGTAACGTGGGCACAGGTCCGGTCGGGCGGGATCCCGGCCAGATCCGGAAGCCTCCGGGCAAACCGTTCCGGGAGGTTCATCTCACGGAGAACGTTCCTTACCTGTCGGGATCCGTCTTTCCCCAATACTCCGATGAGAAACTCCTCCACGGCCTCCCGGGATCGTCCGGGCAGGAAGGAGACCCGCAGCTGGTCCCCCGGCCGGAGGTACCGGGAGAGGTCGAGGATCCCCGGCCCCGACAGCCCCTCGTGGGTGAAGAGGAGGTCCCCGGTCCGGTCCGTGAGTTTCCGGCCGGAACGAAAAACCGCGATACCCACTCCGCCGAAGGAGATACCCGCCAGGTCTGCAAACGGGTACCTTTCGACCACCACCGGAACAAGCGCGGGACCGATCTCTGTCACCGGATGCCCGAGAGCCCTCATCATATCGTACCCGTCGCCCGTCGACCCGGTCGACGGATACGAGGCCCCGCCGGTCGCGAGTACCAGGTGATCAGCGGAGTACACCCTGGGATCGTCTCCTCCCTTTTCCGGAGAGACGGAAGCGGCTCCATCCCGGAGGAACCCCGCCGTGCTCCCTGGTGTCCCGGGGGTTCTTCCCTGCTCTGCGACGTTATTCCGCCAGTCTCCCTGCAAACCTGTTCGTCCCGACCTGCGACCCGGATCTTCACAAATTGTAGTGCTATTCCTGCCTCCGCGGCCGGGTTGCTGCGTGGAGACGAGGAATTTCCCTTCTTTGCGGGTCACCCCGCACACGCGTTCTCCACACCGGAGATCTACTCCCGCCCGGCCGCACTCCGCAAGCAACGTCGCGAGCACGTCGGATGCCTTCATTGACCGGGGAAAGATCTTCCCACCCGGAAGCGTGACCATGGGAAGCCCCCGGGACTCGAAAAATGTGACAAGGTCGCGGTTGGTAAAATTTTTCAGGGCGGGCCTGATAAATTTCCCGTGGTCCCCGTAACGGATGAAAAAATCGGAGATGTCCCCTTCGTGCGTAAGGTTGCACTGGCCCGAACCGGTGATCAGGAGCTTTCGCCCGCAGGAGGGCATCTTCTCCAGGAGAACGACCGATCTTCCGCCGAGACCACACGAGATCGCACAAAAAAGGCCTGCGGGGCCTCCCCCGATCACCAGGACTCCGGTCTCCCGAACGTGCTCCATGCTCACTACCAATGGCCCTTCTGACGTTTTATCTGTTCCGAGCCCCAGAACCCGTAAATACCTGGGTCAGGGACCGGTCTCTCTGAAAGAACTCTGCCGTATCGTTCCTTTTATATCCCACACTCCCTGCTCTCCCGTTTGCCGGGATTCATGGGAGAACGCCTGGAAATATGCACCTCTTTAAATTTTGATTCCAGGCCGTTGCATCCACCAAAGGCTATATCGAACCCTGGTGCAAACAGAGCTTCGATGACTGAATCGCCCGATCTCTGCCGGGACTGTGGCGGGAACTGCTGCCGCCACCCGAATATGACCAAAGAGGAGTACCAGCGGATGGTCGACAAACTCGGGTTCGAAAAGGTACGGGCGGCCAAACCGAAACGGGTCGGGGCATGGCTGATGTTCGTGGAGAACTGCCCCGGAAAACTTTCCGACGGCTGTGTACTCCCCTATGCGGAACGCCCCCTCGGCTGCCGGATCTACCCGTTCGTCGCGATTCCTGCTTTGGGAGGGAGCGTGCTCGGCCACGAGCTTCTCCTCGACCTCCGACATTGCCCCCACTGGAAGGTGTTCGGCGAAAAGTACGAGGAGGCGAAGGCAGAGTTCATGCAGGAGAAGAAGAAGGAGACCCTTCCCGAGATCAAGTCGCAGCAGGGGTTCTTCAAGGGTTCGCGACGGAAGAAATGAGCCGGATCCAGGAGGTCACACCCTTGAACGGAGAACCGGACGACGAGCCCTGCGAACTCTGCGGGCTGTGCTGCAAGATCCTCGGGGACGGCATCGCCCCCACGGATACGAACCTCCTTCGCTGGATGGAGGACGGCAGGACCGACATTCTCCGCCATTTCACCGCGTTCCTGGAGGACGGCAGGCGTGTCCGGTGCAGTGAACTTATCCCTTCGGACCTGGGCGGGATGATCTTCGCCGAACTTCGTGACCCCGGGACCGGGGAGCTGGTGACTTCGTGCCCGTTCCTGCGCCGCACGGGAAGGAGGAGATACATCTGCTCCATCCACACCACAAAACCGGAGATGTGCATCAATTACCAGCCATGGATCTTCGGGGAGACCTATTTTAACCGGTGCAAAGCACTCGACAAGTCGCGACCCGGGAGCTGGGCGGGACACTCCCGGAAAAACCCGGAATAAACCGGGGTCCCGGACCATAATCCGTACCCCGGCTTCATTCCCGGGGGGTGACGTCCGGGAGCACACCGATGGCCGGAACTTCTATCAGGGTGCATCGCGACCCTAGTCGCAGGGATCGCACATGAAATTACCCGGTTGGCTCCTTACAATCCTCGGGGAAAAAACTCCTTCCCGGAAAGAAGTGCCTCTTCATAAGTCCGAAAAGGAGATCGAGGAGGAGGAGGAGGAAGACGAGATCGAGGAGCTCGTTGCACTGGATATCATCTGAAGACGCGGATTACCTCCACCGGTGCCGTTCCGGCATAGCCCATCCGGTCACCCCGGTGACGTTCCTCTCTTACGACATTGACGGTATCGGGGCCTCCCCCAGGCATTGCGGCACCGGTGGAATTCCGGAAAGATACGCATACTTAGTTGCGGGTTTCCGGGGCAGGTGCCGGTCCGGGGACCTCCCGCTCCCGGGCTGATCTTCACGATCGACAGTTATCCCAGTATCGCGTGATATTCCCGGATCTTCTTTTTGTGGTACCTGATTCGTTCCTCGATACCGGTAATCTCGTCAATTACCGGGGTATCCGGTTCTGCCGGGAGGAAAGAGGGGAGATTCATGACGTTCAGTGCATTCATCACGTGGGTCATCGACACGCAGGTCCTCATGGACACCGCGTAATCCCTGGCCTTTTCAGGGGGGATGCCGAGGTTCCTGAACTTTTCCATGTTCGTCCTTATAAGAGTGCAGCGGTTCCAGAGGGAATCGAGCTCCCTTTCGAGGTTCGATTTTGTCACGGGCTTCATGATATAGCCGTCGAAGAGATCACCGCACTGCAGGATTTCCCGGGGCTGGGGCGACCTGGCGGTGAGCATGAGCACCGGCGTAAGGAGACACTCTTTTTTCTTCCTGATCTGTCTAAGGGTCTCCCATCCGTCCACCGGGACCATCATGACGTCGAGGAGGATCGCATCGGGAACCTTCTCGTCGATCCGCTCCAGGCATTCACGGCTCCCGTTGGCTGCGAGGGGCATGTATCCCAGCATGGAGAGCATGCGGCAGTAAAGGGAGACGAGTTCGGCACCGTCGTCTACCAGGAGCACGGTCTTCATCAGGTGCACCATGTGTTCCATTCATGAAAAGACTATCGGTAACTGAACGAGCTTCACAAAAATGACCCCGGCGGATGCGTCAAAACCGGAAATATCGGCATCGCCCGGGGTGAAAAACATCGTCCAATCTATTATTCTACTCGAGGGTGCCTTTCGTGCGGGCTCGTATGCCGGACACGACATGCCGCTCGTTCCTTATAGGGCGGAGGATCACTGTGTGTGTGGAGAACCCGAGGAAAAAAGGGTTACAATGAAGGTAAAACCCCCGGCCCTCCGGTCAGCTTCGAGTTGTACCCCACCAGCTTCCGGAAGAGGGTGATCTCGCCTGATGCGGTGGAATCTTCCGAATATGTCAGATCTTCCGCTTTAGGGTCGAATGAGATACGGTCTTCCTGATTAAGCGGTGCTGCCCCGTCCACACCGAATAAGCCACGTCCTTCCTGGATATGGACATTGATAAAGGCATCTGCTGATCCCATTGCCGGAACGTCACCGAAGCCCGTAAGCGTGACCCGGTAGTTCGACTCGACACCGTTGTCAGAGACCGGACGATCCCAGCCGGGCGCCTGGTTCCCCACCGGTGCAAGGGCCGTGACAAACCGGGTGTCCGCAGCGGTCGAGAGTGATCCAAGGGTGAGGTCGACCGAACTTCCCTCCTGCACGATGTTGCAGAAGGCAGGGAGTAACAGGGTCTGTTCCGCTGCAAAGGGACAGATAAAGGTCTCGAGACTGAAGAACGGCGTTCCGGCACCATCGAGCACCTGCTCCTCCGCAGAGGTCATCCGCCCGGTATCGAGCCCCACGAACTCGACCACTTTCTCCATGTTCACATTCGACTGTTCCGGGACCTTCCCCTGGGTATCGACGGATCCCTGCTTCGCATAGGTTACAAGTCCCTGGTCAGCGATAGTGTCTTCGTTATAGGCCATGGAATATACTGCGACCACTTCAGGAAAGAGCGGCGGAATATCAGTCAGTCCGCCGATGAAACCGTTATTGGTGATCTGCCATGCCAGGCTGTCCCTCTCGGTCGCGGTCCCCACGGCCTGCATGATCGTGGAGGTGATAAAACCCTGGGTCTCTTCCGTCTGGGGCACTGCACTGTCCGCGAGGGCGAGGCCTGTAAGGAGAGATAATGCCGCAATGATAAGAATATAGTGAAACTTCATAGTTCCCTCTCATTTTTTCCGGTGCCGGGCCGGTAAAGGGACTTTGGCGATCTAATAGATAAATATACTTGCATAAATCCTGGATATCCTCACGGATTCCAATTCTTTTAGCTGAATGCTATCGTAATACAGGTGCGAAACCAGAGACAGGGAATATGCTGGAGCTTAGGTTCCCGAAATGAATGAGGTTCTCACAGCCGGTATCAATTCAGGGAAACAGCAGGAACCCGGTTCCGGATATGTCCAATCGCAGGGGAAAACCGGGACAGTTGCGCTATTTTCGCTTCCAAAAAAATGTTTAAAAAGGCCCCCTCAGCGGGATTGCAATGAGCCCTTCCGATCCCGCTCCTCCTGTAAGTTTCGAGTTGTAACTCATCGACTTCTGGAAGAGGGTGATCTCCCCTGACGCGGTGGAATCTTCCGAATAGGTCAGATCTTCAGCCTTGGGATCAAAGAAGTGGAAGCCATTTTGTTCAAGTTCGTTTCCTAAACCGGCACCATCGAAAACGAAGCCGAGGCCCCTTCCTTCCTGGACGTGAACATTGATGTACGCGTCAGCGGATCCCATCGCAGGGATGTCACCGAAACCGGTAAGTTTCACCTGGTAGTCGGATTCCACGCCGTTATCCGAGACGGGGAGATCCCAGCCCGGCAGCTCGATAAGATCGAGTCCGGCATGGCTTGCCAGGGGCGTAACGAACCGCGTATCTGCGAGAGTCGAGAGTGAGCCTATCGTAAGGTCCACCGAACTTCCCTCCTGCACGATGTTGCAAAATGCTGGGAGTAACAGGGTCTGTTCCGCCGCAAAGGGACAGATAAAGGTCTCGGGAGTGAAGAAGGGCGTTCCTGCCCCGTCGAGCGTCTGCTCCTCAGCGGAGATCATCCGGCCGGTATCGAGCCCTACGAACTCGACCACCTTCTCCATGTCGAGGTTCCACTGCCCCAGAGCCTGCCCCTGGGTGTCCACCGACCCTTCCTTGGCGTAGGTGACCAGACCCTGGTCCGCGATGGTGTCCTCGCTATAGGCCAGGGAATAAATCGCCGCATCGTATGCGAACAGCGGCGGGTTGAGTCCGCCGAAGAAGTCATTCACCCCGTCATTGGTGATCTGCCATGACAGGCTGTCGGTCTCGGTCGCGGTCCCCACGGCCTGCATGATCGTGGACGTGAGGAAGCCCTGGGTCTCTTCCGTTTGGGGAACGGCGCTGTCTGCCAATGCCATTCCGGTAAAAATGCTTAATGAGAGTACAATGATGAGAAGTGATACTTTCATGAATTCCCCCTATATTAGCTTTTGCCGGCAAAATGCCGGTAAAGGGACTTGAAAAAAGTAGTATTTATAGTTAACCCGGGGTGGCGGTTACGGTTCTGTGGGAGATGAAACGCAAGCACATGCGCATCGTGCAGGGGGTCATGGGAAAAAAGCCCTGACCCGCCCGTCCACTCATGAGGACCCGGGACGATTTTTCAGGGTGTCACCACTCATCCCTCCCGCCATTCTTCTCGATCCTGATCTTCTTGTATGACGGGGGGTAGAAGATGATCCCTTCGTCCCGGAGAGGGTCACGGATCACAATGGCATCACCTTCCCGCTCTGCCGTCGTGAAATACGAATAATAGCGGAGTCTTTTAACCTCGGGGTCCCCGGAGGACAGGGCGACATCGCGGGAGGGCACGTCCCGGGATTTTACAAATTCCTTTTCCCCGCAGGTTCCTCGGAGGAGTGAAATGCACCGGAATATGAAGGCTTCATCAGTCTCCCGGATCTCGTACCACACGAGGGGATTGAACGTAGGGATACTTTCTCCCTCCAGGTGAAACGCCATGGCGATTTTAAGCACCGAAAAAAACGCTACCACGAGGATGAAGAGCGCAGACCAGACCGGGAGAGCGGAGAGGGGGGCCACCCCGAGTATGAGGAGGATAAGGTAGACCCAGCTCACTACCATCATCACCGGGCTTGGGCCGGCAAACACTCCCAGGGTATATTTCCGGTCGGTCACCGGATAGAAGACCGGGATTCCCGGGTATGCCAGAAGATCGAGTGCCACGTGAGTGAAACTCCCCAGGAATACCGCCGCGAAAGCAGCAGGCGGGATTTCGGACAGGATCAGTGCAGGGATCATCCCGGTTGACGCGGTGAGGCAAATCCCCGCGGAGGTCGCCCCGCCGGTTACCAGTGCCCCGGCGAGAGAGTGGGTGAACCCTCCGTGGGTGAATACGTAGAGGGAGGGGAAATGGTCCGATATCCTGGAATAGAGGATGTCCGAATCCATCAGCACTGCCCCCATCACTCCGAAGAGGATAAGTTCCGGGTGCCCGAGATACGCGAGGACCGCAGCAACAAAGAATGCATGGGTTACGCTGTCCACAGGCAGGATTCATCCTTCTTCGCATAAAATCCTGCGGATGTGTGACGCCCGAAAGGCGTACCAGCTCATCGGGGGTGTTGAGATGGCCGCCACCTGCCAAGAGGATACGAATAACAGGATCCGGGATCTTCGCTGAGATTATCCTGATATACCCCCCGTTCACTTGATCGTCGCGATTGTCATCCCTCAATGCTGTTGCTGAGGCCGGTGGAGAATATCGCGGGCTACCGGAAACAGGAATGCCGGATCCTCCTGCCTGTCCGGTCTTTACGCGACCACGTGGCCGTCCGGGGATAGAATTCCTCCCGGTAGTATCGCTATCCCGCATTGGTCGACGGTATCAGCGGTAAACCCGGGAAAGAGTAAAAGTAATCTGCTGCATTCACTGTAATTTCGCTGCACCGGAGCGATAAAGCCCGGGAGGAACCCTGATCTCGAAACGTGCCCCTTTTCCAAAGGTTCCGGTCTCCTTGATGGTAATCCCCGTGATGGCGAGGATCTCCTGGGTAAGGAAAAGCCCAAACCCCGTGTTCTTCCCAAAACCCCTGGAAAATATCTTCTCCTTTTCGTCCCGGGGGATCCCGGTCCCGTTGTCCTCGAACACCAGCTTCAGTCCCCGCTCGTCCTGCATGGCGGTCAGCCATACGCCGGTGACTTTTCCCCCGTGGCGAACCGAATTGTCGAGGAGGTTGTGGAATACATTTTCAAGGAGAGGGTCTGCATAGATCTCAAAGTCCCCGGCATCCACATGAGCCTCCACTCCGGCGATCCCGGCTCCCTCCAGCGCCGTGAGGGCAGTCCGGCTCACCGGCTGCCAGACCGGAGAATGAATGCCGATATCCTGGTACGTCCTCGCAAAATCGATCTGCCGGCGGATGATGCCCGCGACCTGGGTAGCCTTGTCAACAGTTTTCTTCAGCTCCGGCTCCTTTTCGTCTTCGGCAAGGAGTTCGAGGTACATCGTGAGGGCGGTCAGCGTGTTCAGGATGTCGTGGCGGGTCACGCTGTTCAGGAGGTGGAGTTTCTCGTTCACCCTGCGGAGGGCCTCTTCTGCATGTTTTCGTTCCGTGATATCCCTCGCGATACCAAGGATCAGTTCACGCCCCCGGAACATTACCGGGTAGGTGTGCATCTCCACCACCACCCGGCTCCCGTCCCTCCGTACCAGGGTGAGTTCGCCGGGCCCCTGGGACTGCCCTCCGGTATTCGGGGTGAACAGGCTGATGGCCCGGGTGATCTCTTCCGGGGTGATCACCCCTACCGTCAGGAAATTCTTCCCGATCAATTCCTCCCTCCGATAGCCCATGATCTGCTCGGCGGCCCGGTTTACGTCGACGAAGACCCCGGCGGGGTCGTTGAGGAAGAACCCGTCCGGGGCATATTCGAAGATGATTTTCAGTCGCTCCTCGGAACTCCGCATCTCCTCCGTGGCCCGCTCGCGCTCGGTCACGTCCTCGCCCACAAAGGTGACCCCTTCTATCTCGCCTTCCCGGGAACGGTTTGCGATTGAGGAGAGCAGAACATGGCGGACCTCTCCGTCCCGGGTGATCACCGGGGTGAAATGCCGGTCGGACGCGACCCCTTCACGTATCCCTTTCTGGTAGCCCCTTTTCATCCGGGTCCGGTCCCGCACGGGGATGAACAGGTCGAACCAGTTCTCCCCGGTCATCTCTTCGCGGGTCCACCCGGTCAGCTCGAGGAAATGTTCATTGCAGAAAGTGATCTTCCCCTCCCGGTCGAGCTGGTAGGAGATAAGCGGGATCTGTTCGAGAGACTCCCGGAAACGCCGTTCGCTCTCCTCGAGTTCCATCCGGGAGCGGTTACGGGAGGCCGCCTCGCGGATCATGTAGAGCAGCTCGAGGAAGCTCATCCTCGGGTCCCCCCCCTTCTGGAGGTAGAAATCGGCACCCGCATTCAGGGCTTCGATCACCACGCCCTCCCTCCCTTTTCCGGTGAACACGATCACCGGGGTCATGTCCCCCCGGCCCTTCACCTCCCGCAGGAACTGGATACCGTCCATTCCCGGGAGCTCATAATCGAGGACGATCACATCATACACGTTCTCGGCCATCTTTGCCATAGCATCGATAGCGGTGAAACACGAGTCGATCCGGAGGTCTTCCCTGCTCCGCAGGAACCGGCACGCGAGATCGAGCAGTGCGGGGTCATCGTCCACCATGAGCACGGAAATTATAGCGGAGGTGGTGAATTTGGACATTGACGGGCGGGGGGATGACTTTTGGGGGGTGGTGTCCTCGATCACATTCCCCTATGTACCCCGGTATCTTATCTACCTCACCCTTCAGGGGAAGCCCTCGCGGACAGGGCTTGGGCCCCCATCTACAAGGGGAGATACTCTGCCGGACCATTGCCGGATCAAATCCCTCCCCCTGAAACTGCACCTTTTTTTCTTCAGCCGCCTCGCGGAGTTATTTCAGCCCTTGGACCGGCCCGTGCTCCGCCTCATACGCAGCAAGCGCTTTCGGGGAACCCCTGAGAAGCCGACGGGTAGTGTTATACACGCTCGGGGTATGTCCCGGGTCGGTAGAGGCCAGGAGGTCCGCGAGGATCTTTGCCACCGGGGCCAGGTACCCGGGGTCCATCCCGTCAATGGTTGAGAGCGCCTGAAGCGCCATCACCGTGCTGTACTCGTTCACCTTCGCGAGGCGGAGGAGCGATCCGGCCAGGTATTCCCTCCCCTCCGGTGTCTCGAGGGATACCTTCCGGTTCATTGCGAACCTGCCGAACAGCGCCCTCTGGTGATCCGCCTGTTCGAGCCGGAACTCGGGGAGCGCTTCAGCGGCCTTCACGATCTTCACCGCATCGGGGCTCGAGTTCCCTGCAGCCGTCGCAAGGAACACCTCGAACGAGACCGGGCTCGCGGCGGCTTCTTCGCCCGCCCTCTGTAAAAACTCCATCCGGTCCGGGGCCGAACTGTCCAGGTAGAGCCCCATTGCCATGCTCCGGTCGGTCGCACCCGCCGGGTGGTCGTACTGGTCCATGATGATCCGGCGGACCTCCGGGGTGTCAAGGGTGGCGAGCACGGCAAGAGCGACATTCTTTACCTGCCGGTCACGTATACCCCGGATCTGGCGGGAAAGATAGCGATCCCCCGGCGCGGGACGGGAGTATTCCCGGTAGATCTTTTTCATGGGGCCTTCGTACGTCTGCGCAACGGCCCGGATAATCGCCCTCCTCGCATGCCAGAGATCCCGGTAGCGGTGCGACCACCGGGGGTCCTCCACCGAGTCGAAGATTGTGAGGAACAACCCTCCCGCTTTACGCATCAGTTCGTCATCGCTGATCAGTTCGAAGAAGAGGTCGGTGAACCGCCTGTCCGGTAACGCCCCGGGTTCAGACAACATGCGGATCATCTCCTGCTCGGTGATCCGGGAAAATGCGACATACCGGTTCACGAGATCAGGATCCTTCCGTACCTGGAGGTACAGCGCGTCAATCCCGGGATCGTAATCCACGAGGCCGTAGTATGAATACCCCCGGTTCAGCGAGAGGAAGGCTGCCCGGTCGACATCTGGTATCGTCACCCGCGTCGCCCGTCCTTCGATCCGGACCGTGCGTTCCGCGATATCCTTTCCCTCCCTGTCGACGAGAGCGAAACGGAAGGGGAACGAAAATACCGTATCGTCTCCCTGGGAGGACTCCTGGGTGATCTCCATGGAAAATGTGCGGGAGTCCTCGTCATATCCCGGAATGACCGACACCCTCGGAAACCCCGTCTTCTTGAGCCAGGCTTCTGCCATCCCGGCAAACTCCTGCCCCGAAATCTCCTCCATCGCCTCCACCCACTGGGTGCGGGACGCGTTACTGTGCCGGTATCGCCGGTGATACAGGGCGAGTCCCCGGGCAAACTCCTCTTTTCCCATAAGGGTCTCGATCATGCGCACGAACTCAGGCGCCTTGACATAGGTCACACCGGTGATCAGTTCGTTCGGGTCGTTGAACCCGTCCGGCTCGATGGGCATCGCCGCCGCACCCTGGTCCAGGGCGAAGGTTCCGCCTGTCGGTGAGAGAAGGGTCAACACCGTCTGGAGCCGGACGTAGTCTTCTCCGAAGAGGAACGCGTGGTTCTTGAGCTCCATCACTACGGTAACCGCTTCGTTGAGCCATATCTCAAAGGGGCTTTTCCCCGTGACTTCGGAGCCGTTGAGGTTATGGTAGAACTCGTGCACCTTCACCGTGACCATATACTCGAACGACGAATCGGTCATCTGGGGATAGGGCATGATCCTGTTCATGGCGATAGTGGTGTTCCCCACGTTCTCCATGCCCCCGAAATCGGAGTTCTGCATACCTATCTCCCGGTAGACCGCCCCGGTATAGGCATACCCGGGGGTGATGCCTGCCGCCAGGTCCGCGAGTTCCTTCCGGATCCCCGGGAGGTCCCCGGCCTTCCCCGTCCCGTCCTTGCTCCGGTCCCGTTCAGCGCAGAGGTCCCACATCCTCATCCGTGCGGAAAGGTCCCGGTACATCTCCGGCCCGGTGAAGAGGTACACCCATATGATGGCGTCGTTCATCACGTCAAGCGCGTGTCGGGCGACAACCGGATCTGACCCGGGGGGGACGAGAAGTTCGAGGCTGAAGGTGTGCCCGTCAGGGTACTCGCACTCCCGGGAGAAGGTGGCATAGGTCCCCGCACCGACGAAGAACAGGTAGGGGGCCATGGGGGTCAGCATGTTCTCGTAGGTGACCGAATCCCTCCCGTCCCCGCCGCTCTTCCGTGGTCCCGCCTGGTCACCGTTCGAAATAAGAGTGGTATACCGGCGGTCCGCCTCGAGCGTAGTGCGATAGGTGCACTTCGCGGTCATGTCGTCGATGCAGGGCAACAGGCGCTGGAATCCCCACTGCTGGCACTGGGTGATCTGCGTGGGCGGGGCCCCGGGGGGCGTGCGGTCGTAGTAGAGACCTTCAAGTACGTTCCTGCTCGGCCGGCAGGTCGTGACCGTGTGGAGTTCGCATTCCGTGCCGGGTGGAAGAGGCCGGGCGAATTTCAGCCTGAGGATGGCCGAATCGCGGTCGTAGTTATAGGTTACCTCCCCGGAAGACGCCGCCACCTCCTCTATCTCAAGGCCCCTTGCGTTCAGGTCCAGGCTCGCAATCGGCCGGTCCAGGACACGGATCTTCATCCTGGAACCGACCCGGGTGAAGTCATCGTGGATATTGAACACCAGGTCCATGTGAAGGACCTTCACGGTCAGTTCTCCGAAATCGCCGGGATAATATTTGTAGATCCTCTCCATCACATCACGTCGCTCGCAGGAGATGGTCGTGCGGGAAAATAAGTGTTCGGAACCGGGGCAGGGAATGCCCGGACTGGAGTGCGTGACGCCTATGAGTGCATCAGGGGCATCGTTTCTTCATCCCCCGGGGAGGAAGCGTCGCCGGGGAGCACGTCCCAGCCAAGGATATGCCTCAGCCGGGGTGTGACGTCCAGGGGCTTCTTCCCCCGTCCTCTCGGCTGCACCACCAGCGTGAACGCATCTGCGAGCCTGACCCGTTCCCCTCCCTCCTCGCGGCAGATCAGGAACCCCGGGTTGAACCGCTGCAGACCACGGGCACAGGCGGTGAGGATCGCGTCCATGCTCCGAAGGTCGGTCCGTTTCAGGCTCATCATCTGCTCGAAAACCGAGACGTCCACCATGGTACTGGTCATCCAGTCTATCTCGCAGGTATATCCGAACATCCAGGCGATGTGCGAGCTCTTGATGGTCTTTACGAAGTCCTCGACGTTTGACCCGATGTTGCAGGATCCGAACACCACCCCTTCGATCTGGGAATAGTTCGCGGCGCGTTTTACCGCCCGCATAAGGGTCCCGATCTGCATACCCCGGGTGGATTTCATTCCGCCGAACATATGCGGGTACCCGTGCGCCGCCACGTAGAGGAACAGGCGGTCCTCCCTTGTATGGAGGAGGTCGTCCTCGAGTGCCCTCCGGAACCCCGTCTTTTCATAGAAGTTCGAGTAGTAGATGTTGAAGTCTCCCCGGTAATTTTCCATGCCCTCGAAAAAGGAGAGGACCGAGGGGCGCTTTGGTTTTTGTTCGGGAGTCCACCACGGCCCTTCCAGGATGAGGAGGGCCATCGGAGACCTGCTGCTCGGCATCGCGAATCACCTGGCGGGAGGGTGAAACTCCATCACCTGGGCCCGCCTTAT
Organism: Methanolinea mesophila; assembly: GCF_017873855.1. Taxonomy (NCBI): domain Archaea; kingdom Methanobacteriati; phylum Methanobacteriota; class Methanomicrobia; order Methanomicrobiales; family Methanoregulaceae; genus Methanolinea; species Methanolinea mesophila. The sequence goes on along the minus strand of NZ_JAGGKR010000002.1, from coordinate 179,793 downwards.
GCTCCCGGATATGATCCGCTGGAGGTCGCGGATTGTCAGCACGTAGAGGTTTTCCCTGATCAGGGCGGTAAGGTCCTGTTTCCTGACCGAAGCGAGGGGGGAGAGCCATGCCGTGCCTTCCTTCTCGCCCAGATGGTTCACGACCTCCGCGGGGCGGTCACCGAGCAGCACCGGGAGCTCCTCGGGGGTGATGAAGAATGACGCCCCCCCGATCTCCATCGCCAGGCCTCTTCCGGAGCGCCGTGCGGTCCCTGCACGGGTATAATGAACGGATACCGACTGCCTCATGGTTCCACCTAAAACCTTGCACGATCAATAGATCCTCCCCCCTTGTATAGCTGGCGTCTGACATCATATTTCAGAGATTTTTGAGATCCGAGCGAAATTCTTCGACATAATTTCCATGCCGATCCTCCCTTGGAACCGGATTCGGGACCCCCCTTACAAGGTTTTTTCCCATCGGAATCCCTGCGGCACCCCAATCGGCCGGGGCCGGGCGGGGCGGCGGAATGTCAGCGCTCCCCCTTTTCTGCGCGCCGGATCTTAAAAATACGAATGAATTCGTGAACTTTTTAGGAAAGATTTATAAGGAGTACAGTGCAACAAGAAGATTGAAACCATCATGGTCCAGTGCCGGTATTTGCATAAATGATGCTGATACTCGAATTAATCGAAGGCTGATACTCTCAGCATCACTGATATGCCCTGCCTGGATCATGCTGGTCCTTCTTCAGTTCACGATCCTTTACTCAGGGGTATCGACTCCTCGTTCATCCTGTCGCACCCAACCGAATCCTGCAATGTTCCCATATCCTTCGTATTTCCCACGTGTTACCCCGGGTTCCGGTTACTCATCACCGTGATGCATCATCCGCCCCACATGCAGTATTCCCTTGGTCCTCCCTGTACCCCTCCTGTATATATGACCAGTAAAGGCGACGAGATCCCTCTTACCTCTGTAACGTAGAAAAACGACCTCTCTTCCGCCTTCATGATGCCGATGGCCTGCGAACTCACCCGATCGGTAACGGTTTCAGCCTATGGCAAGGTAGGCAATGAAGGAGAGGAGGAATGCGAGCAGGAGGATCGCCGCGCTGAGTGCGGGAATAAAGACCAGCATCGTGCTTACCGTGCTTGCGAGCTGGGAGATCCTCTGGGACCCGAAGACCACCACCCGTTCTCCCCACGCGGTGCTCCCCCCCGCCTCGGCAGGGGTGAGGTCTGCCAGGGCTTCCCGTACGGCCTGGTCCACGAAGGGGATGATCTTCTCCGCCGGCACGTGCAGGCCGACCGGGTTCTTCCCGGTCACCGTGTTGACCACGTGGGAATCCGTGGTCATCAGCTCGGCTTCGTCGACGAACGTGAGCACCCTGTCCCGGATTACTTCCCGGACGCCCTCGTGCATGTTGTTCCCGTCGAACAGAACGTACGCGGTGGTCTGGTCGTCTACCCGGACGACCAGCGCCTGGATCCCCAGGTCACCGAACCCCTCATCCCGGGTGAACGGAACGGCGACATGTGATATCCCCACCCGGAGAGGATACCGGGGAAGGTGAGGGGTCTCGTCGAAGGCAAGGTTGCAGGCCCGGAAGTATTCGTTCGCCACCAGGCTCGCCGGTGTGACATAGGAGATATCCCCCGTGAGGCAGTTATGGGCGTCGACAAACCCTACGTTGGGGAATGCCCTGTGCCCCTCGGACATGATCGCCATCCCGATGTTGAAGTCGAGGTCCTCGGTCCGCTCGGGAGACCGCGTGCCGACCAGGAGGAGGGTATCCCCGAACACCTGGGCCAGGACCTTCACGGACCCCACCTGGTAGCGTGTCGACAGGCTGCCGGTTCCCGAATAGGTCACGTTACGGGCTGACTCGCGGACGGGTGTGATGAGTTTGATGATCTCGTCTTCGGAGACCAGGTTGAAGTCGTGGGTGGCCGCCCCGTGGCTCACCATCACCATGTCGTCAAAGGCATTCTGGAAAAAGCGGGGCAGGTTCCCCCCGCCGATCTCTCCGATGGGGCCCGGGTGGACATTGGGGACGGTGAAAAGCAGCCCCCGTTTATCCTTTCTCCGGAAAAAGATACTGACCTCCGGTACGAAGACTTCCTCCCCCATTTCGCGGAAGAAGTCTTCCATGGTCTTTGAGCCGTCCGTCAGGTGGGCGATGAAGGTGTTCACGAAGTTCAGCATCCTGATGTTGAACGCCTTCCGGAACGGCCGTTCCATCAGCCAGATGAGGATGATGAAACCTCCCCCGAACACGACGTGGAGTACCAGTGCGAGGAGCACGAACGACGGGGCGAACAGGAACCAGCCCATCGCCACCCCTGCAAGGCTCTGGGTTGCCGCAGGGATGATCATCCGGTGGACCCTGTAGTCGGAGATGGCGACCAGCACGAAGATCCGTATGCCGAATACAAACCCCAGGCCTGCCGCGTAAAAAAGGGGAAGCATCGAGACCGAGAAGACCAGCCCGGAGATGGTGATGATCACCCCGAATACTGTACACGCCGTCGCAAGCAGGGCTGACCGGTTCCATGTCATCTGCTTTCCAAGGAGGTCGATCAGGGGCTTTGTAAGGAGGAAGCCTGCAACTGCGGGCACCGTGAACCCCAGTGTGCCGAGAAACTGGACCTGCTGCCCGAGCCTCAGGCTGGCGCCGTCGATGACAAGCCCGAGAACTACCACGATGAACAGGGACATTGGCCAGGACGGAGCTGAGAAGAGGTATTTTGTCAGCCGCTCGATCCTCTCGTCGCTTGCTTTTACCGCCATGCGATCCCTCCCCGGCCATGAAAGGATCCGGCCTGAAATACTGCCGCCGGGAAGCCCCCGTGCATTTCCGGAGGTAACGAAGCGTTCGTGGGGACTGCCCGGCTCATATGACTACCTATGGATAACGTCAGTAATCAAATCTCCCAAAATAGTTCTCGTATCGTACCTTCATGTCCTCCCAGCGGGGGAGATTGGTCTGGCAGCCGATCTTCTCGACCACGAACGAGGCCGTCACCGTTCCTACCCGGGCGCACTCGACGGGGGGGAGCCCCCTCTGGTATGCCGAGAGGAATCCCGCCCGGTAGGAGTCGCCCGCACCGGTGGGGTCTGCGCAGGTGACCGGGATCGCAGGGACGAAATGCGACTCCCCCTCGTGATGGAGCGTGCTCCCCCGGGAACTCATGGTAAAGAGCGCCATAGGGACCATCCCGATAAGGGCGTCCCGTGAGAGGTCCATGGTCCTGCACATTCCTTCCACCTCGTGCTCGTTCGCAAACAGGAGTGAAGTATGGCGAATGATGGAATACAGGTCGGACGCGGTATAACGGTGCAGGTCCTGTCCCGGGTCGAACGAAGTAAACCCGCTCTTTTCCGCAACCCGCACGTTGAACCCCGGGTCGGCGGTGGCGAGATGGACGAAGGGGAAGGAGGGGGCAGGAGACCCTGCGAACTGCCGTGAGGCGCCCCATTCGAAGAACGTGATCTGGTCCCCTGAGGGGTCGGTGAACATGAACGCGGTCGGGGTGTTCGCACCAGGATCCACGAAGAACTGCTGGCCGATGCCGAGATCTTTCATCCAGCGGTCATACTCGCTCCCCTCGAAATCGGGACCGACCGCGCTCACCAGGGTGCAGGACTCACCCAGGGTCGCGATACCGGCAGCAATATTCGCCGCACCCCCCCCGAAGTACACTTTCCGGTCAAGGATGGTGGTGGAACCGTTGGGCGGCGGAAAAGAGACCACCCGGGAGATATGATCGATCGCGGTATGCCCCACGACCGCGATCATAACTCCTGCACATCCTTGACTTCGAGGGGTACGTCCCGCAACGCCTTCCCGATCACCGATTTTGCAATCCGGGCGGCGTGCTCCTTCGAATCGGCGCGGAAGACCTTCATCTCGAGCGAGAGCCCGATGAGCGCAGTCTTCGCCACGATTATGGCACTGTTCAGTTCACCCTCGCAGAAGGGGCAGGCCAGCATCCCGGCCTCCACCTCCACGTATTTTGCCGAGGGGTTCAGGCGTTTTCCGGCCTCGGAGATGGCGATGCTGATCGCATCCTCCAGGGACTTCGCGTCCTTTATAATCCAGGCCGATTCGAGAGTAACGAGGTAGTCCGGCATCTGCTTCTCCTAACGTTTCACCAGCGGTCCTCATGAATGTGCTCCGCGGGAGACATTCTCCCGGTATGCACCGTGGGCGGGATCCCCTTCCCGACGCAGAGTATCGCGACCGGGCGGACATGCACGGGGAGGCGGAGCAGCTGTTTGACCTCTTCTTCTTCGAACGCTCCCACCCAGCAGGTCACAAGGCCCGCCGCATGAGCGGCGAGCATCATGTAGGTGCAGGCGATAGTGGCGTCCTGTATCGCGTAGAGGATCCCGCGTTCCCCGTACCGGGACATGGAACGGACGTAATTTGCGGTCACCACCAGAAGCGCGGCCGCAGCCCTGACATGCGGCTGTTCCAGGGCCGCGGCGGATAACCGCTCTTTTTGCTGCTCGTCGGTGACCAGCACCACGTCCCAGGCCTGCATGTTCCCCGCGCTCGGTGCGGTGGATGCGCAGTCCATGAGGTACTCGACCTCTTCGGGGGTGAGTTCCTGCCCCGTATAGCTGCGCACCGACGACCTGGTGGAGACGAACCCGAAGAAATCAGAGGAGTTAATGCTGCTCGAGGACGGTCCACGCTTCCTGGGCCGCGGTGGTGACTGCGCTTATCGCTTCTCCCAGCTTGAGGGCGGCATTTCCCAGGTTCATGCTCTCTACATTGCTGATGGCCTCGCTGGTAAGGTCGGCCGCCTTCCGGAACTCACCCCTCCCGGTGCTCTTCTGGGCGAATTCCGTCTCGCTGCGGACGATCTCCATCAGCATCACGAGCATTCGTTTTCCCCCTTCGCGTTCCGGTTCGGGGAACCCTGCGAGTGCCGTCGCAAGCTGGGAGCAGATGATGAGCTCGCTCTTCGCACGCTCTCCGAACTGGTAGCTGGTGATTGCGGTCTTTTTATCCATACTCACACTGGCAACCTGACGGTTAAAAAATACTTCGCGTTGAAGCGGGAAAAAGAGATATTACGGTATTTACCGGTTTAACGGCCGGATTTAGCCTTCGCACCCATCATGGACGCCTTCGAGCGCCGCATGGCACGCCGGACCATGGGGTTTGCGGAGGGGCCGGGTTCTCCTCTGCCCCGTCCGCCGCGGCCTCCGCGTGCACCGCCACGGCCGCCGCGTGAACCGCCTCTGCCGCCACGGCCGCCCTGGTCTCCCATCGACTGCTCGAGTTTACGGAGCGAGGCTCCCGCTTTGAAACGCTGGTTCGGGCCCGGCTTTTTTGTCTCGCCTTCTGCTTTGGGGACCAGTCGGATCTGTCCTTTCACACCCTTGACCTGGGTCCACTGTACTGTTCCTGTTTTACCCATATCGATAACTCCTGAATAAATTGGGGAGGGAGTCTCATAAATGTTCGTATAATTCCCGATTTCTATGGAAAAAAGGCTCTTCCCGGTTCCAGGGCGGGGCTCTATCCGGCACGGTAAAAGACAGCGCCTGGAGGATGTCCCGTGCAGATCCCACGGCATGCCCGGAACTACCGACACGTCACTCATCGGGTGCGAATAACCCTCTGTTCAGGACGGTCCGTAAGGATGAAACGGAAAGGTGACGCCCCGGACATACCCCTGCACCAGCGATCGGAATTGCATATTGTACGCTCCGTGATATAGCACTCGTCTGTCCGGCCGGGAGGGAATTACTCAAGTTTTGTGCCTGGTCCGAAAGCTTTTCTGCTGATTAAATTAATTCCTGCCCCAAAATTTGAATTCCTGCATATTCTCAACGGTAATATTCAGGTGAGGAGGTGAAGGAAATCGTTATTCTTCCTTTAATGCCGCCTGGATCTCCTTCTTTAATACCCCGGCGATCACCTTGCCGTCAGCCGCCCCCCGGAGTTCCTCCATCACCACACCCATGAGGGGTCCGAGCGACGCCATGCCCTTGCTCTTCACGAAATCCTTTCTCTCGTTCACGATTTTCGAAACGATCTCCTCGATATCCGAGGTCGAGACCGAGGGCTTCGACCGGGCTATCGCCTCGTTCACCGGGACCCCCTCAAGTTCGAGCATGAAGACCTGGGGAATTGCTTCCTTGGCGATAGTCCCGTTCTGGGTAGCTTCGAGGACCGGTATGAGAACGGCGGGGTCGAGCAGCCCGGAGGTGTCTTTTCCGGTCTCCTTGCCGACCTCCTTCGCGGTGGCGAAGATAGTGCGGTGGGCGAGGCTGGGCGGGATGCCATGGTCCAGGGCCGCCTGGAAGAGGGGGAGGTACTCCGAATACGCCACCTGCCGGGCGATGCCGGGATCCATCCCGAATTCCGTGACGAACCGTTCGGCCCGGATGGTGAGGAGTTCGGGGACCGTTACCGCATCCCAGTCTTCCGTTCCTATCCTGACGGGAAGCACGTCGGTTTCAGGGTACATGCGGGCCGCTCCCGGAAGCGGGCGCATGTACGCCGTGGAGCCCCCTTCCAGCATCTTCCGGGTCTCCTCCGGAACACCTTCCAGCGCAAGGTTCGCGCGGTATATCACCTGGTCTGCGGCACACACCGCCCGGTCTGCGCCCGCAGCCACGAGGATGATGCATTCATCGCTCGCAGCCCCGAGGTTCCGCCGGAGCGCCTCCACCTCTTCCGCGGTCACCCCATACGCGGGAAGCTCATCGGTGTGGAAGATCCCCCCCACCCCACATTTTTTTGCATAGTCCGAGATCTCGCTGCCGAGCCTTCTTCCCGGCTGGATCTCCCTCCCCACCAGGCCCCCGAACCCGGGAAGCCTGACGGCAAGGATCTTTTTGGCCTTCTTCAGGATGGACGAAGCCGTGCCGGCGAAGACCGTGGTGACGTCGACCGGGACCGGGTCGACCCGGGCCCGACGGGACCGGAGCTCCTCCCTGATCCAGACCAGGTTCTGCTGCCGGTCCACCTCCCTCCTCACCACCTCGGCGATCAGGTCCAGTTCCTGCACCCCCTTGATCTCCACCCTGGCGCCTTCCCGGATGGAGATGTTGACGTCCTGGCGGATCGTGCCCAGGCCGCGCTTGACCCTCCCGGTCGAGCGGAGGACCATGCCCAGGTATTCCGCCACCTGGTAGACTTCCTCGGGGGTGTGCATGCAGGGCGAGGTAGTGATCTCCACCAGGGGGATTCCCAGCCGGTCGAGGGAGAAGATGTCCCCCTCCACCCGCTGGGCCGCTTCCTCCTCGAGACAGATGGTATCGATCGCCCCGCCGTTGGGAAGCGTCCCGTTCATGGCAACCAGCGCGGTGCGCTGGAACCCGCTGGTGTTTGACCCGTCGATGACCAGCTTCCTCATGGTGTGCACCTGCTCGATGGGGGTCATCCCCAGGGTCTTCGCGATAGAGAGGCAGATCCCCAGCGCCTCACGGTTCAGGGGGCCGGGAGGCTCCTCATCGTATTCGACCAGGCAGCAGGTGTCGTAGGCGTAATAGCAGAACCTGCGGAGGACCATCATCTCTTCCTTCGCGGCCCGGTCGATCTCCCCCATCTCGCTCTCAGTCGCCCGGAGGTACCGGGCGAATTCACCCGAGCGCTCGTCGAACTTCCGGAGTACGGTGGGGCACCCGCAGAACAATTTCTCCCGGGAATTCAGCTGCTGGTGGATCTCGATCCCGGCCTTCAGGCCGACGGACTCATAGTCGGTCACGATACCGACCTCCCGGACAGTTCTCCCCGCAAATCCTTCTGCATCAGGGCCCCGGCGCGCTCCCGGTCGCGCTCGTTCGCAAGCACCCACATCATCTTGACCAGGGCCGTTTCGGGGAGCATATCCTCTCCCTCGATGACCCCGGCCTTCAGCAGGTCCCGCCCGGTATCGTAGACCCGGTCGCAGACCCGCCCGAAGAGGCACTGGGTGGTCATGACCACCGTCGTCCCCCCGTCGATCAGATCGCGGAGTCCCTGGATCAGCCCGGTGCTCGTGTGTCCGAGACCGGTGCCGGCGATCACCAGTCCCTCCATCCCGGAAAATGCTTCCAGGACTCCGGCGGGCATCCCGGGATAGAAATACAGCAGCCCGCAGCGCGGTTCCAGCGCATCGAGGAGGACAGGCTCCGTATCACAGCGGCGGACCGCGTCCTCTGCGAGGGTGATCCCGAGCGAGGGATACTCCACCCGGCCGATCGGGGGGAGCCCCAGGCTCCTGAACGCGTCCCTCCGGGAGGAGTGCATCTTCCTGACCCTCGTGCCCCGGTGTATGACACAGAAGTCGTCGCTGGAACTCTCGTGCATCACTACCGCGACCTCTCCGAGCGGGCTCACCGCGGCGCTCGCGCTGCACAGGGCGTTCATCACGTTATCGCTGCTCGGCCGGTCCGCCGACCGCTGCGACCCTACGAAGATCACGGGGACAGGGGTGTCCAGCATGAACGACAGGGCTGCGGCGCTATATGCCATGGTATCGGTCCCGTGGGTGACGATCACGCCTTTCGCTCCGCCACGGATCTCCTCGTACACCGAGCGGGCGAGCTCCTGCCAGATCTGCGGGGTCATGTTCTCCGAAAGGATGGTATAGAGTACGCGGGTGGAGAAGTTCCCGATCTTCTCCAGACCGGGAATCGCCCTGAGGATATCGTCGGCATCGAACTGGCTGGTCACGGCACCGGTACGGTAGTCGATCCTGCTCGCGATCGTCCCCCCGGTGGAAACGATGGAGAGCGGGGGAAGCGACGGGTCCTGGGCCACTGCAGGCCCCTTTACAGGGGCGGCCGGAAGGTGTTCCACCAGGGTACAGGCCGGGAACGGGACGCCCATGTTGTACCCGCTGTCGAGTTTTATCACCGCCATACCATCCCGTTCGGTGATGTAGGTCCCTGCGAGTGACTTTCCCGCGAACATGCACCGCACCCGGTCGCCGGAGGAGAACTCCCCGGTCACTGGACCAGCCCCCTGGCGTCCCGGATTAGCCGGGACAGGGCGCCGGATACGGCCGCCATCCGCTCATCGAGGGAGTCCTGGTCCTTTTGCAGGTGCTCCTTCCGCTCCTGGCAGGCCACTTTTACCGAGAGTTCAGCCGGCCCCCCTCTCGCCTTACGGAGTGCGACGCTCTGCCGCACGTCGAGGGCGTCGCGGACCTTCTCCGCGGTGAGCCCCCGGGAAGAGAGGTCGGTCCCGGTGACCTCCTTCGCCGCTTCATCAAGGGTTGGCAGGTCGAGGGTTCCGTTCTGCACCGCCCGGCCCACGATGGTGTGTGCGGTCCGGAAGGGGAGCCCGTAGTCACGGACCAGCATGTCCGCAAGATCCGTGGCGGTGGAGTTCCCCTTCCCCGCCTCCGCCTCCATCCGGTCGGGGTGGAACCTGGCGGTGGCGAGCATATCAACAAGAAGGCGGGAACTGTGCTTGGCATCCCACACCCCCCGCCAGAGGCTGGGGGTCAGTTCCTGGAGGTCGCGGTTGTAACTCATGGGCAGCCCCTTGGTCGTGGCGCATGCCGCGGTGAACGACCCCAGCAGGGACGCCGCCTTGGCCCTCATGATCTCCGCGGTATCGGGGTTTTTCTTCTGGGGCATGATCGAACTCGTGGAGCAGAAGGCGTCGTCAAGGGTGACGAACCCGATGAATCCCGACGACCAGAGGATAAGGTCGTCGCAGAGCCTGCTCGCGGTGGCCATCATAATGGTCAGGTCGGCGAGCACTTCGAGAGCGAAATCGCGGGATGCAACCGCGTCCATGGTGTTCTCCACCAGGCCCGAAAACCCGAGCATCCCGGCGGTGAGTTCCCGGTTGATCGGGTAGGTGGTGGAGGCGAACGCCGCCGCACCGAGCGGCGAACGGTTCACACGGTCATAAGCCTCCCATAACCGGTCGAAATCCCTGGCGAACGCCTGTTCGTAGGCGAGCATCCAGTGGGCAAGAGTGGTAGGCTGGGCATGCTGGAAATGGGTGAAACCGGGCATCACCGTCCCGTGGTGCTCTTCCGCCAGGGTCAGCAGCACCTCCCGGAGCCTGACCAGGGCCGTGAGCTGTTTAAGAATATCCTCCCGCAGGCGGAGTCGCATGCACGTAACGACCTCATCGTTCCTCGACCTGCCGATGTGCAGCCGGCCGCCGACCTCCTCTCCCACCGCGGCGATGAGTGTGGACTCTATTCCTGCGTGAATATCCTCGTACCGGTCGTCGAACGCCGCCTCCGGGACTCCTTCGTCATAAATCTGAAGGAGCGCCGAGAGCAGCCCCCGGGCATGTTCGTCGCCCAGGATCTTCTGTTTATTGAGCATCATCACGTGCGCGATATCCACGAGGATATCGGCATCGGCGATGCAGCGGTCCGCTTTCATGGACGAGAGAAAGTGCATCATATCACCGGCCCGCTCTCCCGTCAGACGGCCGCGCCTCACCACGTCTCCCTGCATTATCAATCGATCCTCCTGTACAACAAAGGGAGCGGATCGGATTAAAGCCACGCCTTACGGGCGGCGAGCTCGATCGCCCGCTGCACGGACTCGCGGGGAATGATCGTGGCAACCGGGATATGCACCAGCTGCTCGATGATGCTCGAGACGATGGGGGCGCACACGATGGCGATCGCTCCTTCCCGCTCTGCACGGACCGCGGCGACGATCGCGTCTTCCATGGTGTGCACGGGGTACTCACGCACCTTCATCCGGTGCCCGTCGATGTCTGCGACCCGCTCCTGGACCGTGTCGAGTACCGGACGGGCGGCGATGAGGCCGATGAATTCCCCCTCGCCTGCCTGGTAGTAGTGACGGAGTGCATGAACGATCGACCGGAGGGTGGAGAGATTCGGGGACCGCTTTCCGTGGAGGATCTTGTAGAGCGAGCTCTGCGCGATGCCACTCGAATCGGCGAGCTCACGTACGCTGATACGAAGCTCCCGCTTCATGATCTCGTGCAGGACCTGGACAAAGTCCTGGTCTGACAGGAGCGCTGCCCTCATCAGCCGGTCGACAGGGTCAAGTTGCACCATTTTTAGGTACAATCCAGATAATTTAGTGAAGTTATAATACTTTTGTCATCATTGAACTGCTCATTGTCAATAAATTGGACAATAATACCCAAAAATTTTATAATTGTAACAAAAATGTTAAAAAATTATTACAATATAACACCCTATTGCGTCTTTTTGAGGGATTTTATATAGGATGGGTCTGAAACTAATACCTCATGAAGAAGGCGATACTTCTCGCTATTGTCGGAATCGTGATTGCAGCGATGCTCGCCGCCGGGTGCACACAGGCACCTGCGACCGGCTCGAATGCAACGGTAATGATCCTCTACACCAACCCGGGGCAGATGCCCCAGCTGCTCGCGACGGACCAGATCGACGGGTACATGTCCTGGCAGCCGTTCGTCGCGGTCGGCGAGGTCACCGGTCTCGCAAAGGTCGTCTCATACTCCCAGGACCTGCCGCCGCCGGAGATCTGGGCGGACCACTCCTGCGACAGCCTTGTCGGCAGGGATGCGGTAGTGCAGGGTAACCCCGAGCTGACCGACGCGCTCTCCGCGGCACTGATCGCTGCGACCAACTATACCAGGGACAATCCCGATCGCGCCGCAGAGATCTCCGCGGACTGGATCTTCGGCGGGGCGAACCTCACCTTCGGGAACGTCACCGTAAGTTCGGTCGACGTGGAGAAGGCGTCCATCCCCACCATCCGGTTCACCAACGACCCCTCGCCCCAGTGGCTGGAGTCAAACATCCTGTTCATCGACGCCCTGAAGAACATCGGCTACATCACCGGGACCCTCTCGAACACCACCCCCGATGAGACCACGGCGCTGCTCTACGACTTCAGGCCGCTGGAAGAGGCCCAGGGGATGCTCGCGGCCGGGACGATTCCCGTTCCCGAAGGCCCGTCCCAGAAAATCTCTATCGGGTACCTCCTCTCCGACCACGACGCCCCGCTCTTCGTCGCCGTGAAAGAGTGGCAGTATTTCAACGATACCTACGGTGTTGCGCTCAAACCGGTCGGCGATTCCACCGGCAGGGTGCAGAATGCGGAACTCCTCGTCGAAGGGAAGAAAGTGGCCGATGTGCAGCTCGTCCAGGGAGACGGCGGAGCACAGCTGATGACCCTCATGGCGTCCAACTCCATCGACTTCGCCATTGCCGGAACCCCGCCCACCATATCGTCCATTGACAAAGGAACGCCTATAAAGATCCTCTTCCCAGTACATACAGAAGGTTCGGGCCTGGTCGTCACCTCGGACGCACCGGTGACCGGCTGGGAGAGTTTCATCGCCTGGATCAAAGAGAAGTCCAGTGCGACCAACCCGGTCAAGATCGCGGTGGCACCCAAGGGCTCGATCCAGGACGTGCAGTTGAAATACGCACTGGAGCAGAGCGGTGTCACGGTGATAGAGGCTAAATGAGATTCTATATAAAACTAATTTCTCCCATTATTTTCGTAGTAGTCTGGGAAATCCTGGCGATCCTGATAAATAACGCGTTTATTCTCCCCCGGGTGGGGTCTATCCTCGAGGTCCTTGTCCATCCCTTCGTCGATATCCAGGGCAGCGGGAGCCTGGCGGAGAACGCCCTGATAAGCCTTGGGCGCGTAACAACAGGCTTTCTCCTTGGCGCCATCGTGGCGATCCCGATAGGGGTGATGATGGGCAGGTTTTCCATGCTCGACCAGGTGGTGGACCCGCTCATTCAGCTCCTCCGCCCGATCCCGCCGATCGCGTGGATCCCGCTCGCCCTCGCCTGGTTTAAGATCGGGTTCGCCTCGATCGTGTTCATCATCTTCATCGGGGCCCTTTTCCCCATCCTGCTCAACACCATCGACGGGGTGAAGCGGGTGAACCGTACCTGGATTGAGGCATCCACCATGTTCGGGGCCACCGAGCTGCAGACGCTCGGCAAGGTCATCCTCCCGGCATCCATGCCCACCATCTGGACCGGGCTCCGGGTAGGGTTCGGGATCGCGTGGATGTCGGTCGTCGCTGCAGAGATGCTCCCCGGGACCTCGTCGGGCCTGGGCTACCTCATCATCAACTCGTATAACTTCGGGCAGCTTCAGGTTACCGTCGCCGGGATGGTGGTGATCGGCCTGATCGGGTTGTTCGTGGACACACTGCTCAGAAATGTCGAGAAGAAACGCTTTGCCTGGCAGGGGCAGGAGCGATGAGGAGGACACCGCGATGAGGCTCTCGATAGAACACCTGGGAAGGACATTTGTCTCAGCCTCCGGCGAGACGGTCGAGGCGCTTTCGGATATCAACCTGGAGATCGTCGACAAGGAGTTCGTCTGCCTGCTCGGCCCGAGCGGGTGCGGGAAGACCACCCTGCTCCGCATCATCGGCGGCCTTGACCAGGCGACCTCGGGCACCGCCCTCCTCGACGGGCAGCCCATTACCGGGCCCGACCCGAGGACTGCCATGATCTTCCAGGAATACTCGCTGTACCCCTGGAGGACCGTGCTGGACAACGTCACCTTCGGGCTTGAGATCCGGGGGGTTGAAAAGGAGAAGAGGAGCGCGCTCGCACACACGTACCTGGAGATGGTGGGGCTTTCCGGCTTTGCGCGGAGTTACCCCTACGAGCTCTCAGGGGGGATGCGCCAGCGGGTGGCGGTCGCACGGGCCCTCGCGGTCGAACCCGAGGTGCTCCTCATGGACGAGCCTTTCGGGGCCCTGGACGCCCAGACCCGGAACAAGATGCAGAAGGAGCTCCTGGAGATCTGGGAGAAGACCAAAAAGACCATTATCTTCGTGACCCACAGCGTGGACGAGGCGGTGTACATGTCCGACCGGATCGTGGTGCTCACCCGGAGGCCGGGGACCGTCCGCGAGGTCATGGAGATCCCTATCCCCCGTCCCCGGGACCGGACGAGTACGGAGTTCGCCCGGATACGGCGCCATGTGCTGGATCTGATGGACGAACCGGGAAGAGACCGGTGATCCTTCCAGTAAGGTTTAATAGTCCGCATCTCCTTTTTATATAGCACGAATAGGGACCCGGAGTAACAGGAAATGGTTCGAAAACCGGCAAAAATGTACAGGAGCCTGGCCAAAAAGGCATATACCCGCAGGGAATATATGGGCGGGGTGCCAGGCAGCAAGATTGTGCAGTTCGAGATGGGGAATCTCTCCGGAGAGTTCCCCCTTGAGATCAACCTGGTGGTCACCGAGGGATGCCAGATCCGGCACACCGCCCTCGAGGCCGCCCGTATCAGCATCAACAGGAAACTGATCAAGGACGTGGGAAGGATGAACTTCCATCTGAAGCTTCGCACCTTCCCCCACCACGTGCTGCGGGAGAACAAGCAGGCAACCGGGGCTGGTGCGGACCGTGTCTCGGAAGGAATGAGGCTCGCGTTCGGCAAGGCCGTCGGGACCGCCGCACGGGTCGCACCTGACCAGCGGATCTTCACCTGCTTCACCACTCCCCAGTACCTTGAAAAGGCCAAGGACGCACTCCGCCACGGGGGCTACAAGCTCCCCTCCCCCACCTATATCACCGTCGTCGAAAAGACGGTGACCGAGGTACCGGCGGAGAAGGCCCCGGCCACCGAGTGAGCACCCCTGCTGGGTGCGTATATCTCCTTTTTTTGTCGTTCTCCTGACAAATCCGAGAAATTATTATACTTTTTCCCTCCCTATTATAAACGATGTCATCCTCTGCAGGACTCCGCGTGCGGGCCGCTGTCGCTGACGCTACCGCACATGCATTCCACGAGGCCGAGAAACGCCTCCCGAGCGACGTGGTTGCCGCGCTGAAACGGGCTGCCGCAGAGGAGACCGGCGAGATCGCCAGGGGCGAGCTGGAGAACATATTGGCCAACATCGCCCGTGCCGAGGAACTTGAAGTTCCCATCTGCCAGGATACCGGGGTGCCGGTCGTCTATATCAGCCTCCCCCCCGGAGTCCCGCTCTCGGACGAACTCTACGAAGGGGTGGCGGAGGGGGTCCGCAGGGCGACGGAGGAAGTCCCGCTCCGCCCGAATGTCGTCGATCCGCTCACGCGGGAGAATACGGGAGACAACACCGGGCCCGGGATGCCTGCCATCCACGTCTCTCCCGGCGAACGGTTCACCGTTACCGTGCTCCCCAAGGGAGCGGGGGCGGAGAATATGTCCCGCATCGTCATGCTGCTCCCCTCCCAGAAAGAGCAGATACCCCGGTTCGTGGCCGAGACCATGCTCGTCGCGGGCGGAAAGCCCTGCCCGCCGGTGGTCCTCGGCGTAGGTATCGGGGGGACCTTCGACGGTGCCGCCGCGCTCGCCAAGGAGGCCCTGCTCGAGCCGATAGACTGCATGACACCGTTCGAACAGGAACTCTGCGACGCGGTGAACAGGCTGGGCATCGGCCCCATGGGGCTTGGCGGGAGGAACACCGCCCTCGCGGTGAAGGTGAAGATGGCGGGGTGCCACACTGCGTCTCTCCCCGTAGCAGTGAACGTGCAGTGCTGGGCCTGCCGCAGGGCCACCGTGGAGGTCAGGCGGTGACGCCGGTACGGCTCGCCACTCCCCTGGGAGACGAGATCTCCGACCTGTACGCAGGGGACCGGGTCCTCCTCTCAGGGAGAGTCTACACCGCGAGGGACGAGGCCCATCTCAGGATGATGGAGGAGGGGATCCCCTTCGACCCCTGCGGGGCGGTCGTCTACCACTGCGGTCCCGTGATCCAGGGAGACCGGATCGTCGCCGCCGGGCCCACCACTTCGGCGAGGATGAACGCCCTCACCGGGTTCCTCCTCGACCGCGGGGTTAAAGGCCTGATCGGAAAAGGCGGCATGGGAAAGGGCGTAGTGGAACAACTTAAGGGCAGGGGCGTATATTTCGCGTTCACGGGGGGATGTGCCGCACTCGCGTCCTCCTGCATGCGGCTCGAGGGGGTCTATTACTCTGATCTCGGTATGGCCGAGGCGATCTGGGAGATCTCGCTCACCGACCTGCCCCTGGTGGTGGGGATCGACACTCACGGGAACGACCTCTTCGGGAAGGTGGAAGAGTCCGCCCGGGAGTCATTCGACAGGGAATTTTCACGATAAGGGAATCGGATCATGAAACTGGTAATCGATGAACGCAGGTGCAAGGGATGCAACCTCTGCACCCTGGTGTGCCCCTACAAGATCTTCAAGCCCGGGAAGAAACCGAACGAGCGGGGAGTATACACCCCCGAACTCGACCGGCCGGAGCGATGCGCCAACTGCCGGCTCCAGAAGCTCTATGGCAGGAAGCTCTGCGGGATGTGCCAGATGATCTGTCCCGACCAGGCGATCCGCTGGGAAGAGGAGAAACCGGAGGAGAAGAAGAAGGTGGTGATCGAGTTTTGACCAGGATTGAGTTCATGCAGGGGAACACGGCCTGTGCCGAGGGTGCACTCGCCGCGGGATGCCGGTTCTTCGGGGGTTATCCCATCACTCCCTCCACCGAGGTCGCCGAGCATATGGCGATTAAGCTCCCCAAGCTCGGAGGGGTGTTCATCCAGATGGAAGACGAGATCGCCAGCATGGCGTCCATCATCGGCGCTTCGTGGACCGGGGCCCGTGCCATGACCGCCACGAGCGGGCCGGGATTCTCCCTGATGATGGAGAATATCGGGTTTGCGGTGATGACCGAGACCCCCTGCGTGGTGGTCAATATCCAGCGGGGCGGGCCGAGTACCGGCCAGCCCACTATGTCGGGGCAGGGAGACATGATGCAGTGCAGGTTCGGCTCGCACGGCGACTACAGCGTCATCGCGCTCTGCCCTGCGAGCGTCCAGGAGATGTTCGAGCTCACCGTCAAGGCCTTCAACCTCGCCGACCGTTACAGGGTCCCCGTCTTTCTGATGGGGGACGAGATCGTGGGGCACATGAGGGAACGGATCGAGATCCCTGACCAGGTGGAGCGGTGGGAGCGGAGGCCCCTGGCACCGGGAGAGCTCCCCTTTAAGGCGGGACCCGGCCTTGTTCCCGGATTTCCCCAGTTTGGGAAGGGGTTCGGGGTGCACGTAACCGGGCTCACCCACGACGAACGGGGATACCCCTGCGCCACCAGCCCGAGCGTCCACGAGGAGCTGGTGATGAGGCTGGTCGCGAAGGTGGAGACGGCCCGGGACGAGATCGCGGACTACGAAGTGGTAAACCCCGACGCCGGGCAGGTCTTCGTTACCTACGGGTCTCCCGCGAGAACCGTCCAGCAGGTTATCCACGACCGGAAAGAAAGCGATGTCGGCCATCTCAGGCTTAAGGTCGTCTGGCCGTTCCCCGAATCGGCCCTCAAAAAATTCCGGAACGCACGCCGTTTCCTGGTACCCGAGCAGAATATGGGTCAGATAGCGCGGGAGATCGAACGGCACACGGACTGCGAGGTCGTTCCAATCCCGAAACTTGGAGGTGCGCTCCACACCCCGGAGGAACTGGAATCGTACCTGGAGGCAGGCCGATGAGCTACGAGGACTGGTTCCGGGAGGACCGTCTCCCTCACATCTACTGCGTGGGATGCGGGAACGGGACGGTCATCAACTGCACCCTCTCCGCCGTAGACCAGATAGGCTGGAAGAGGGAAGATACCGTGTTCGTCTCCGGGATCGGGTGCTCGTCACGTGCACCGGGATATATCCTCACCGATTCGCTCCACACCACCCACGGGAGGGCGCTTGCATTCGCCACCGGGGTCAGGATGGCCAACAAGGACCTTCACGTGGTGGTCTTCACCGGCGACGGAGACCTGGCGGCAATAGGTGGGAACCATTTCATCCACGCATGCCGGAGAAACATCGATATCACCGTGGTCTGCATGAACAACCAGATATACGGGATGACCGGGGGGCAGGGAAGCCCCACTACGCCGTCGGGGGCGATCTCCACCACCACGCCTTACGGGTCTTCCGAACCTCCCTTCGACCTGTGCGAGCTGGCCATGGCTGCCGGGGCGAACTACGTGTCCCGCTGGACCTCCTACCACGTGAAGGAGCTCACCAGGGCGGTGCTCGCCGGGCTGGAGACTCCCGGGCTCTCGTTCATCGAGGCCCTGGTCCAGTGCCCGACGAATTACGGGAGGCGGAACAAGTTCCGGCAGGTGATGGACCAGGTCGAGTACATGCGGACCCACGCGATGCTCCTCCAGAAGGCGCACCGCCTCGAAGAACAGGGAGAGCCGGTCCCGGCGGACACGATCCTTGTGGGAGAGTTCGCCCGGAGGAACCGGCCGGCCCTGGGGGTGCGCCCATGAGGCACGAGATACGGTTTTCTGGATTCGGGGGACAGGGAATCATCCTCTCCGCCGTCATTCTTGGGAGGGCCGCGGTGATGTACGACCAGAAATTCGCGGTCCAGACGCAGGTCTACGGGCCCGAGGCACGGGGCGGGGCGTCAATGAGCCAGGTGATCATCGATGACACGCCCATCCTCTATCCCAAGGTCACCACCCCGGACATCTTCGTCATCATGTCGCAGGAGGGCTTCCTGAAATACGGCGCCCTGGCGACCGAGGACGCGGTCATGGTCCTCGACTCGAGCCTGGTGCAGTCCCGTCCGAAGTGTCGGTACGTGGAGATCCCCGCGACACGGGAGGCCAAGGAGAAGCTCGGCAGGGACATCGTGGCGAACATCATCATGCTCGGGGCGCTGGTCGAAGTGACGAAGGTGGTGGGAGAGACCGCCATCGAGAAAGCGATCCTCGACTCGGTGCCGAAAGGGACCGAGTCGCTCAACCTCAAGGCGATGCGCCTGGGGTTCGATCTTGCAAAAGGGGCTGAATAGCAATGAAATTTCTGGAATACGAGGCAAAGAGGATTTTTTCGGAGTACGGCATCCCGGTCCCGAAGAACGTGCTGATACGCTCCCCGGAGGAACTGGCCGGGAAGATGGAATCGCTCGGACCGGGCTTCGTGCTCAAGGCACAGGTAGACGTGGGCGGCCGGGGCAAGGCCGGCGGAATTCTGATGGCGGACCAGGCGAACGGTATCGCGACGGCGAAAGAGCTCTTCGGGAAGACCATCAAGGGTCTCCCGGTCCGCGAGATCCTCGCAGAGGAGCGTCTTCCCATCCAGCAGGAGTACTACCTCTCCGTCGCGGTCGACCGGTCGACGAAAGAGGCACTCGTCCTTTTCGCCGACGCGGGAGGAGTGGACATCGAGTCCCTGGCAAAGAACAGCCCGGATGCGGTGAGGAGGGTCTCGATCCCCCTGCTCATGCACGACCTTCCCCCGTTCATGATCCGGGACCTCCTCGGGAAGGCCCCGAAGGAGATCGGTCCGGTTATAAATATGCTTTACCGGGTGTTCTCTGAAAAAGACGCCATTCTTGCCGAGATCAACCCCCTGGTCACCACCCCGTCCGGGGTGTTCGCCGCGGACGCCAAACTGATCGTTGATGACAATGCCCTGGGGAGACAGGGGATAACTGCCAACCGGGACCTCTCCGAGCGGGAGCGGGAGGCGGAACAGCACGGGTTTTCTTATGTGGAACTCGGCGGTTCGATAGGCGTCATCGGAAACGGTGCGGGGCTCACCATGGCGACCCTGGACCTTATCGAGTTCTACGGGGGCCAGGCGGCGAACTTCCTCGACGTGGGCGGCGGTGCCGAGCAGGAGAGGGTAATGCGGGCCGTAAAACTGGTCGCAGGCGTCCCGACGGTGAAGGTGATCGTGGTGAACCTCCTCGGGGGGATCACCCGGTGCGACGAGGTCGCGAGAGGGATCATCCAGGCAGACGTGAAACAGCCCGTCATCGTGAGGCTCGCAGGAACGAACGAGCAGGAAGGCAGGAGGCTGCTCGACGGAAAGGGATACAGGATGCTCGACACCATGGACCAGGTCGTCAAGGCGGCCGTGGAGGCGGTGAAATGATCTACGGAGACAAAAAGACCGGGGTGATTGTCACCGGCGCCACCGGCAAGCAGGGAGCATTCCACATTCCCCTGATGAATGAGTATGCCCGCTCGGTGGGAGGAAGGGGTATTGTCGCCGGAGTAACTCCGGGGAAGGGAGGAAAGGAGGTCGACGGCGTCCCGGTGTATAACAGCATCAGGGAGGCACTCCGCGAGCACGATGCAACCGCGAGCGTCCTGTTCGTACCCGCAGGAGGGGCCATGGATTCCATCATGGAAGCGGCGAACGCGGGACTCGAACTGGTGGTGGCAATCACCGAGCACATCCCGGTCCACGACACCATGAAGGCCATCTCCTTCGCCACCCTGAACGGGTGTGCGGTGATCGGGCCGAACTGCCCCGGCCTCCTCTCCCCCGGAGAGGTCAAGATGGGCATCATGCCCTCGGGGCTCTTCTCCCGGGGGAACATCGGGGTAATTTCCCGGAGCGGGACACTCACCTACGAGATCGTCGACGAGCTCACCCGTGCCGGGCTCGGCCAGAGCACGGTGGTGGGCATCGGGGGAGACCCGGTGATCGGCCAGACCTTCGTGGACGTGCTGGAACGGTTCGAGCAGGACCCCATGACCAAGGCGGTCGTCATCGTCGGCGAGGTGGGTGGAAACCTCGAGGAAGAGGGGGCCGCGTCAACGGACCTCCCCATCGCGGCCTATATCGCGGGGGTTTCCGCCCCGCCGGAGAAACGCATGGGTCATGCAGGAGCAATTATCGAGGGCGGCGAAGGCGATGCCCGATCGAAGATCGAGCGCCTGAAGAAGAGAGGCGTCCCGGTCGCAACCCGGCCCTCGGAGATCCCGAGGCTGATCAAGGAATTGATCTGAAGAATTCCTCCCTTTTTTGTGTCCGCCAGGAAAGGAGCTCCCGGGCCGCTGCCCCCCTCTGCGGCGCCTGCACAGGATATTCCGTGGAAATGACTGGATTGTTGAGGACGAGACCGCCTCGAATCGTTACAGATCCCCTGCCGGGGCACCCTCCGGGGGTTAAGGCACCCTGTCCTCCATCAAACGTCTTCCTGAAAAGTGAATCCCGGCAAGGGAGGTTTAGTCTGACGGAGGGAAACTTGTTCGCCCCTGATGTGGAAAGGGCAGGGGGAGTGGGATTTTAAAAAATCCGGTGCCCGGATACCGGTCCATCCGGAACCCCGACCCGGCACACCTCCCGGTTAAATTCCCGAACCCGGCCAACCTGGAAACAATATAAACAGTGCCGGAGAAATTGTAACATACTAAGGACGGTATTATGAACGGATCCGAACACCGCACCGGAGACCCTGATCCGGAAGAAGAACTGACCGGCCCGGAACGCTATCTCCAGCCAGGAGAGGAACTCCTGATCTGGACCCCCGATATCCAGATAAAAAAATTCAGGTTTGAGGCGTACCTTACCGATCGACGACTTTTTCTCGTAGATCAGAGCGACGCCAAACCCGGGGTTACCGCAAAGGAGATCCCTGTGGATTCGATAATCGACGGGTACCTGGAGATCTCACCCGCCCGCGAACCGGTCCTCGTGCTCTCCATTCGTACATCGGATGACGATGTCCGGACCATGAAGATGACTTTCGTGCACACGGGAGAGGACCGGAACACGCAGGTCGAGGAGTGGGTCCACCTTATCCAGCATCATCCGCAGACGGGGACGACCGGCGGACCAAAATCCGCGGCACCGGCCACCGCACCGGAAGCGCGAAGTCTCTCGGAGACCATCATCGTGTCGCCGATCTGGACCCCGCCCGCACAGCCCAGGGATGAGCCTGCTGCTCCGCAGCGGGAGCCTGAAAGGAATGCCCCGCCAGAACCCCCGGTCCGGCAGACCCCATCCCCGGTCCCGCCTGCAGCACCACGAAACTACCAGGCTCCCTCCCCGCCGAGCCAGACGCAGATCCTCTTCTGCCACCACTGCGGAAAGCGAATCCCCCCGAATGCGAACTTCTGTCCGTACTGCGGAACCAGGATGCTCCATACAGGGCAGAATAACATACAATCCGCCCCTGCACCGAAAACTCAGGATCCCACCCCCGCGGCTCCCGTAAAATCCCCCCCGCCTGCCCCGGAGCCGGAAAAGACGCAGCAGAAGAAGAAAGGATTCTTCAGGCGGTAATAATCCCCCTGTTGTTTTTCCCGGTTTCACCCGGTGTGCCGACAGGAATTCGGATTTGGGGAGGGTCAGTTAACTGAATTTTTTACCATTCTCCAATTGAATTATTGAATTCCAGCCCCTGTAATAATGAAGTCCCTTTCATAGTTCATCGAATTCCGGATCGCAATTTGTGTGAATTCCTGCCCGTGAATTAATTCGCGGATGACCTGTCAGGTCTCGGTAAATGTAAAAGAACGATACGCTCGCCTCACACTTTCTGCGCGATTATCAGGGTGACGGTCGCGTGCGGGTGATAATCGTCGCGGACCTTCTGCTCGGAGATTATGTCCAGCCCGTGCGAGGCGAGTGCGTCGCGGTATTCCGGGGTAAGGAACGGCTGTTCCTTGGTAAAAGTTCCTTTTCCCTTCGGGCGGTTGCCTATGGTCCAGAGCTGCCACTCGAGGGCGGAATACGCGTCCCGGTGTCCTTCATCGTCCGACTGGACGTTCACGAAGTAGCCGCCCTCGTTCAGTGCGGAGCGAATCTTGTCCAAAATCCCGATGCTCTTCCCGCTGGGGTTTGAAGAAGAAAATATCAGGTCGTACCCCTCCCCGATTTCATCCTTGAAGAAGTCTCCCGATACCGTCCTTACACGTGCGGCATGGTAACACCGGATATATTCATCCGCGAGCGGGGTTACCCCGGGAAGGTCGAAAATTATCGCTTCAAGGAAGGGATTTTCACGTGCGAGGGCAATTGCGTAGAGCCCGTGCCCGCCCCCGAGATCGATCATCTTCCGAAAGGAAGAGAACCCGGGAAGGGCCGCTATTGCACGGACCGTCCTTTGCAGCCTCCCGGTGAGCGAATTCTCCGCCATCGAGGGGAGGATGAGCCGGTCGTAGAAATCTTCCCTCATGTAGGAGACCGGACCGTCGCGAAGGATCCCGGGCAGGCCCTCCCAGAGGTCTTCTACCATCCGGGAGGTCTTCTCCAGGTAGCTTATCTGGGAGTACGGCGAACCTTCGAAGAGATAGGTCGATGCAAGAGGGGAATTCTGATAAAGGCCCTCTTCTTCCCGGAGAAGGCCTAATGTACTCAGCACTGCGCAGTAGGGGACCAGGAATTCTTCGCGGATGCCCGTGGCACGGGAAAGATCGGGAAGAGCCCGGGGCTGCTCCAGTTCGCGGAACACTCCGGTTTCTATGCCGGCCCTGATCGCGGATATGATCATTACCCCGTGCATCCCGGTGTCGACCAGTGAGAAGAACGGCCCCGGAGGGATCGGCGGTTCATTCCAGAGTTCGTCTCCCGGCACCCGGTCCCCACGCGAAGCGGCGCTGTCGGCGGGCGAAGAGTCTTCTCTCCGGGACTGTCTGCCTTGTCTCATAAGAATCGTGAATGCGAGGTTCTCCCCTCCGGGCATAAAAAGTGCGGTCCGTTTCATTCCGGGATACAACAAGATCCGCCATGAGACCGTTCCGTGATATAATATTTGCGTATTTTTTTCTGCCCCGGAATGCCCTGCATCCATGACCTGACTTCATCGCGAATCGCTTCCCACGATATTCGGTATCCGGTAGCGGACAACCTGAAAGGAATAATTAAGTCAGTTACATGCTGATTTATTATAATCAACCATCCATACATCGAGGTATCTCATGAAGAGGAACATCAAAATAGAGGCGCTTTCCCAGGTACCGCTCGAGCAGCAGGAGATAGAGCTGGTAGAGCGGAAGTGTATCGGGCATCCTGACAGTCTTGCGGACGGGGTGGCCGAGTCGATCAGCCGGGCCCTTTCGATGGCCTACCTGGAAGAATTCGGCGCGATTCTCCACCACAATACCGATCAGGGGGAGATCGTGGCCGGCGAATCCATGCCCCATTACGGCGGCGGAAAAGTTACCAGGCCCATCTACATGCTCCTCGACGGCAGGGCGACCAAGCAGTTCGACGGGGTGAATATCCCTACCGATTCCATCGCGCTGGAAGCCGCCCGGCACTACCTGAAAAAGACCCTGACCAACCTGAACCTCGACCGGGACATCATCATCGACTGCCGGCTGGGCACGGGTTCCACGGATCTCCGCGATGTATTCAAGCCCTGCCAGGACAGCATCCCCCGGGCAAACGATACTTCGTTCGGCGTAGGTCACGCTCCGTTCTCGGAGGTCGAGAGCATCACTCTCGCGCTCTCGGACTACATCGACGACGTGCTTCGGCCCCGCCACCCGGCCATAGGGCAGGACATCAAGATCATGGGCCTCCGTGACGGCGATACTATCACCCTCACCGTGGCCTGTGCCATGGTGGACCGTTACCTCTCCGGACTAGCCCAGTACTGCGAGACCAAGGACCTGCTCAAGGAAGAAGCCGAACAGATCGCCAGGAAGTTCACCAACCGGAAGGTAGTCGTCGACGTGAACACCGCAGACGATATCGATACCGGGAGCGTCTTCCTCACGGTGACCGGGACCTCTGCCGAGATGGGCGACGACGGGTCCGTGGGCAGGGGCAACCGGTGCAACGGGCTTATCACCCCCAACCGGCCCATGAGCATGGAGGCCACCAGCGGGAAGAACCCGATCAACCATATCGGGAAGATCTACAATATCCTCTCCACCCAGCTCGCCCAGGAGTGCGTGAAGAAGGTCGAAGGGATCGACGAGATCTATATCCGCCTCCTCTCTCAGATCGGAAAACCGATCGACCGGCCGCTCGTGGCGAGCGTCCAGGTACTGCCGAGCCCCGACGTCGAGCTCCGCCGTATTCAGGGCGACATCGATGCCATCATCGATGAAGGGCTCGCGAACGTGACCTGCATCACGGAAAAGATCATCATGGGTGAGGTACGCACCTTCTGATCGTATGACCGTTCCCGAACAATCCACGCCGGACCGGAGCAATTCACCCGTAGTCAGGCTTGCCGTTCCCAACAAGGGGAGGATCGCAGTCCCCATCATGGAGCTGATGGAGAAGAGCGGGCTCCACCTCCTGGACTCGGGCGAGCGGAGGCTCATCTCCCGCACCCCCGATCCCCATATCGAGGTGCTCTTCGCCCGGCCGATCGATATCCCCGAGTACGTGGCGAACGGTGCCGCAGACCTGGGCATCACCGGGAGGGACATGGTCCGGGAGAGGGGCTCCGACGTCGAGGAACTGCTCGACCTCCAGATGGGGTCTGCGAGGCTCGTGCTCGCAGTCTCGGAGGATTCCCGTTATTCCTCCCCGGAGGATCTCGCGGGAGCGCGGGTCGCCACCGAGTTCCCCGCGATCACCCGGGAATATTTCAGGACACTCGGGGTCAGGGTCACCATCGTTCCGGTGGGAGGCGCCTGCGAAGCCACCCCGTACCTGGGGATCTCGGACGCGATCGTCGACCTGGTGAGTTCAGGGACCACGCTCCGCCAGAATCACCTGGTACCGATCGCAGAGGTTCTTGCGAGCACCACGGTTCTCATCGCCAATAAAGCGGCACGTGCAGAGAAGCGGGAGAAGATCGACGAGATCGTCCTCGCCTTCGAGAGCGTGCTCAGGGCCGGCGGACAATGCTATCTCATGATGAACGTCCACCGCTCCTGCCTCGAAGAAGTCAAGTCCGTGCTCCCCGGCCTCTCTGGACCGACTGTGATGGAAGTGGCCTCGAAGGAGGACCTGGTGGCAGTACATGCGGTGGTGAGCGAAGAACGGGTGTACCGGCTGATCAGCCAGCTGAAACGGGCCGGGGCCCGGGACATCCTGGTGATGTCCATCCAGCGCATGATCCGGTAACATGAGAGTTTTTCCTGCGGTTGACGTGCTCGACGGGCAATGTGTCCAGCTCGTCCAGGGTAAGCGGGAGACCAGGACGGTGTTCGGGACACCCCTCGAATGCGCCGTCAGGTGGCTCGGCGAGGGAGCGGATGCCCTCCACGTGGTCAACCTTGACGGGGCGTTCGGCCATGCAGGGAAGAATGCGGCACTCATCCGCGACCTTATCCGCGAGCTCGGGGTGGAGATCCAGCTGGGAGGCGGGATCCGGACCTCCGGGGATGCGGGGTCATGGCTCGATATCGGGGTGGAGCGGGTCATCCTCGGTACGGCGGCGACCAGGGACCCCGATATCCTTACCCTGCTCTCCGATACCTACGGGAAGCACAGGATCATGGCCGGTGTCGACGCAAAGGGAGGCGAGATCGCCATCGAGGGCTGGGAGAAGAGCGGAGGCAACTACCTCGCCTGGGCCACGGTATTCGAGGAGAAGGGTGCGGGTTCCCTGCTCTATACCAACGTCGACGTGGAAGGACTTCAGCAGGGGGTCCTCCTGGATCCCGTTGAGATGCTTATCCGGCATACCGGCCTGCCGGTGACCGTTGCAGGGGGCGTATCCTCTCCAGGAGACGTCAAAGGATTAAAAAGGGCTGGCGCATATGGTGTAGTACTGGGTTCTGCACTTTATAGCGGGAAAATAAGGCTGCATGACGCCCTGGAGGCTTCTAATGAGAACAGCTGATATCACGCGAAAGACCAGGGAGACCAATATTACCGTACACCTCGATCTCGACGGAACGGGGGAATGCGACATCAATACCGGTATCCCGTTCCTCGACCACATGCTCCACTCCATGGGCCGGCACGGGCGGATCGACCTCTCGGTGCAGGCAGTCGGCGACCTGAAGGTCGACGCCCACCACACAGTGGAGGATACCGGGATCGTTATAGGTGACACAATACGCGAGGCGATAGGCGAGGGAAGAGGCATACGGAGGTTTGCCCACGCCATCGTGCCGATGGACGAGTCCCTGGCCACGGTGGCGATGGACTGCAGCGGCAGGGGATGCCTTGTGTATGAAGGCTCATTCTATAACCTTGCAGTAGGGGGTATCGAAGCCGACCTCTTCGAACATTTCTTCTACAGTCTCTGTACCAGGGCAGGGATCAACGTTCACCTCCTCTTCCACGGAAAGAACGATCATCACCAGTGCGAGGCCGCGTTCAAGGCGTTCGGTATCGCACTCGGCGAGGCTACGAGGATCACGGGTTCCGAAAAAGACATTCCCAGCACAAAAGGGACTCTTCGATGAAAGGTGACTGTGTCCTGATGGTCACAGGCGGTCAGGCCCTGCCATACAGGATACATCCGCTCCCGATTCTTTCTTCAGGATGCGGGCAAGCGCTTCACGCGCTGCAACTCTGACGAAACAATTTTCGTCC
This sequence comes from Methanolinea mesophila, assembly GCF_017873855.1. NCBI lineage: Archaea > Methanobacteriati > Methanobacteriota > Methanomicrobia > Methanomicrobiales > Methanoregulaceae > Methanolinea > Methanolinea mesophila. Next base: position 152,677 of record NZ_JAGGKR010000002.1, on the reverse strand, counting down.
GTACTAGCCTGGAAAAGGGAGTTGCATGCCTTTATATCTCCCAATTTTCCCAGCGCAACTACCGCAGCGAGCCTGATATCCCTGTCCCCGTCCTGGAGCAGTGCTGCCAGATGACCACAGCAGCAGGGATCAGCAATCTCGCCCAGTGCCTTTACTGCTTCGATTCTCACCCTTTTGTCCTCCTCCCGGAGCGCAAGGGTGAGATATTCTATTGCAGGATGGCCAATACTGGCCAGATCCTGTATAGAATGAACTATGTCAGGCCTGGTTTTTTCTCTCTGCACCGACACCTGTCCGGTCATCAACCCCCCCCATGCCCTCTAAATAGGGCAATATACGATATTTTGTAGAGATTAAAATTAATGCGCCATTCGCTTATGCCTTGCATATGTATATATAGTACTTTCCCAGGATGTCCGCCCGGATATCCACGGGAACACAGGACAGAATAATAGGGTTAGCAGCAGGGAGAAACTACGCTACGGGAATGATCCCGGAATAGAGATGTGATGCCACCTTGATTGTTTCCCTGTTGCTGCTTTCGGAATTTGGATAGGAAGGAGGTTTTATGCGGACTTTGCCGCAAGCTCTACATCTTCTTCCTTGATCGTCTTACGCCCGGCGTGAAGTGCGAGCCTGTTTGCTTCCTTGGTAAGGTTCGCGATGTAATCTTCAGCCTTCGCAACGAGTGCCGCGGCAGCGTCGCTGCCGACTCTCTCAGCACCATTCTTCTTGGCAATTCGCACAACTGCAGCAATAGGTAAATCTGCCATTAATTTTACCTCAAATCAAAAGTGTATCAGGAAATATTTAAACGTTTCGTGATTCCCGTCCAGAACATGCCCAAATGACGTAAACAGAACATCTTCTTTCACTTCAGCCCGGGAGTAACAATGTTTATATAACAATTATAAAATAATCCAAAGAATTCGTTAATTTTTAAAAATATTTAATATACGAGCTAATTTATGACTTTAACATGGATTCTGCGAGCCGTATCGCATTTGCATAATCTGGGGAGGCGCGCGAGGTATCCACGAATATTTTATCGATATTTAACACCGGTGCGCCATGTCCTTGACCGGATCCAAGAAAGGTGAGTGTACGGAAGATCAAATTTCCCGAGATCCCGTCGGGAGCGATGATGACCCCGGCTTCATGGATGGCCTCCTCAATGAGGATCTCGAAATGCGTCTCCCCGGTCAGCCGTGCAACCAGTTCCGCATCGGCAAGCGTCCGGTCAACCTGAGGATGGCGTCCCACGTCTCCGAACCGCCCTCCGGACAGTATCGCGACCCTGGGGGACAACCCGAAATTCTCCGCCAGTCTCCGGACCTTTCCGATCATGGCCACTTTCTCCTGTACCGTCCACCCTTCGTCGACGCCGACCGGGGCAAGGAAAAAAAGATGCCCCGAGGCGGTCTCCAGAAGAGCCGCCCGTTCAAGACTCCCGACACCCGCGGCCTTCTTCAATGCCGAAAGCGTTGCATTTGCGGGAAGGCTCCCCCGGAGCGCCGCCTGGATCCTGCCGGAAAAGAGGTCGTCTACCAGGTGGTGTTCGGGATGTTCGGATTCTGACGTAACGATGTTCCCGGTCCCTTCCGGAAATGTCCCAGGCCGGCAGTAGATGACCACCCTGCTTCGGATGTCAAGAGCCCTCACGCTTGCCAGCACCTTTTCCGGCTCCTCGCCGGCCCCGATCCCGATCGTCACGGCCTGCATGATTCATCTTCGGAGGTGAGGTGCATGATGCCGTTGTGAGAGAAGTCGAAGACGCTCGAGTGTTCGTCATGATATGTGATCGCGAGCTCGCGGGTGGTATTGACCGTGCCGATGCTCCGTGCAATCATTCCCACTTTACGGAAGCGTTCGACGACTTCCTCCAGGTTGTCGTCCGTAACCGTGAGCACGAATCCCATCCCAGGGTAGATACGGACCCACTGCTCGAACGTCATGTGGTTGGCCTTGAGGTCCGGCCGGGGTATGGCATCGAGGTCGATGCATGCACCTTTGCCGCTTACCTCGAGCAGCATGCCGAGCGTCCCTATTACCCCCGGGTTGCTGATATCCTTTCCCGCGGTGACCAGGTGGGCGCGTCCCAGGTCCTCCAGGACTTTTATCTGCGCCCGGACCTGTTCCGCGGTCTTCATGGTGACGGAGTCCCAGTTGAGCAGGCACGACGGGTGGACCCTGCCGGTAAGGTCCACCGCTACCACGACGTGGTCCCCCGCCTGCGCCGTATGAGAGAAGATCACATCCTTCTTCCCCACGGTGCCCAGGATAGCCACGTCGATGACACTGTAGGGGGTGTCGGGATGGAGGTGTCCGCCCACTATGGGCACTCCGAACTGGAGCGAGGCATCATGCATCCCCGCGATCACCTTCTTCTGGATGCCCGTATCCGAGATAGAGAACACATCGACCATGGCGATCGGGCGGCCTCCCATCGCGGCGATGTCGTGGATATTGACCAGCACTGAGCAATATCCCGCCCAATAGGGGTCGGCCTCCATCAGTCTGCTCCAGATCCCGTCCGCCGCGAGCAGCAGGGCCTCGTCCCCGTGCTCGATCACGGCAGCATCCTCGCCAAAGGAGGCGATCACGCCGGGTGAATCCGTACGAATCGCTCTCACCATCTCCCCTATGGCCCGCTTTCTCTTCACCCCTTCGTACTCCCTCACTACAAGGGCGATTTTGGCGGTGGAACAGCTGTTTTCTGCCATGTGACCTCTATTCTATCTGATTACTTCAGCATCATCAGACATAATTTATTTGATACAAGGCTGAAGTGTGGATATGGACTGGGCGGAGAAATACAGGCCCCGACACCTGGACGAAGTGGTTGGGAACGGCCCGTCAATCCGCCAGATGCTCGAGTGGGCACAGAACTGGACCCGGGAAGCCAAGCCCCTGATTCTTTACGGAAAACCCGGTACGGGGAAGACCTCCAGCGCCCATGCCCTGGCGCACGACATGGGATGGGAAGTGGTGGAGCTCAACGCAAGCGACCAGAGGACCAAGGCGGTGATCGAGCGGGTGGCGGGGAGCAGCAGCAATACCGCGAGCCTGACCGGGGCGAAGCGGAAACTCATCCTGCTCGACGAGGCCGACAACCTGCAGGGGACCGCGGACCGTGGAGGGGCCCGGGCGATCATCGACGTGATCAGGGACTCCCGGCAGCCCATCATCCTCATTGCAAACGACCTCTACGGCCTAGCCTCGGAGCTCCGATCCCGTTGCGAGCCGGTGCAGTTCAGGGCGCTCCAGGCACGCTCCATCGTCCCCCGCCTGCGCTATATCTGCGCTGCAGAAAAGATCGAGTGCGACCCCGACGCATTGCGGGATATCTCCGAGGACGCGAACGGGGACATCCGGGCGGCGATCAACATGCTCTATGCCGCCGCCATCGGCAGAGAGAAGGTCGACGAGGCCGCCGTGAAGACGTCCCGGAAAGACGAGCGTTCCACCATCTTCGACCTGGTGAGCGCGGTGTTCGGGAGGCCGGAGGGAGAAGAGCTGATGAAGATCTCTTACGATGTCAACGAACCCCCTGACACCATCGAACAGTGGATCGAATCGAACGTTTTCTCTCTGGAGGACCAGAAATCGATCGCGGAGGCGTACCGCTGCCTCTCCCGGGCCGACGAGTACATCGGAAACACCTATCGGCAGCAGTATTACACCCTCTGGCGGTATGCGAGCGCGTTGATGATCCTGGGGGTATCCGCGTCATCGGGGGGGAAGGGGATCCACGCCCGGATAATGCCCCCCGACCGCTGGCGCCGGATGAGTTCCTCGCGGAAGCAGAAGGGAATCCGGCAGGAAGCGCTGGGAAAGGTCGCGGACGGGCTGCATATGTCCCAGGCGAGCCTAAAAGAGGAGTATTTCACCCTCCTGACCGCGATGATCGACCAGGAGCCGCTGCCGTTCGCCCGGGAATTCTCCTTCGACGCGGACCAGCTGAACATGTTCATCCACGACAAGGCGCGGACCCAGGCGGTCGTGAAGACCCTTGCCGCCGAGGCGAAAGAGCGGGAGAAAGAAGAGAAAGAGAGGGAGAAGGAGCGGGAGAAGAAGGAGAAGGCTGAAGAGAAGAAACGGATTGCCGCAGAAAAGAAGAAGGGGCAGATACACCCCGAGGCGGAACCGCAACCGGACGTCGCGGAACCCCCTGCAGGAGAGATTCCCGAAGAACCGGAAAAGAAGGAAAAGAAGACCCAGAAGACATTGGACGGGTTCTTCTCCTGAATGTTCAGTGATTTCACGTCCCTGTTATCGGATATTGTTGGGTAGTAATTGTTTTTTCAAAAATTTTGATTGTGTAGTTCTCTCACGGATGAGTGCCACTCATGGTAAACCCTGGATTTTTTTCCTATTGTTATTTAGCAGGATGGGAAAAAATGGACAGGATCCGTGGGTTACTCACGGACTACCCCGCGTCCCCCGGACATACCGGTGGAGTAGAACCTTCCCGGCAGGGATTATCTCCCCCCCATCCGCGTAGATCTCGAACCCGAGGTGGTAGACCAGCAGGTCTGCCCCTACCTCCTCCGCCAGGGCGATAAGGGGGCGCATCATCTCCTCGCCGGGTCTGATAGCGTATATGCAATCCTTTCCCCGGTAGAGACTCGTATCGGGCCGGGTGACATCGTCACGGACAAACCGGATTCCCGGAGGAGCGTCCTGGTCCCGGATATCGGTACAGAGGATTGTTACCCCCGCTTCCCTGATCACAAGGGCGGCTTCGAAATTGTTCCCCACCCCGACCTCGGCCACATCACGGTAACGGCCCGCGATATAGCGGCCGATCTCCTGTTCGGTCTGGCGGGGGGTTGACATGTTCACAGGTTCGCCTCCAACCGCAATGAGGTTTTAGAAGAGCTCGTCTGTGATGAATTTACTTCCATAACCGGAAATTCGATTCGCCACAGCACGTTGTTATCGGAACTTCCCCGAATTCAGTTTCTCCTCGCACAGGCTGCAAAAATGACGTCTCTTTCTGTCCAGATCCTCCAGGGTAAGCGGATTGTGCATGATGCATTCTTCCTCCAGGCAGTGATGGAGCGAAACGAGGTGACCGATCTCGTGTGCCGCTTCCTTCACCATCCGGTCGAGGAGCGCGTCGTCGTCGTGGGGAAGACCGTAATACTCGTTCTCCAGCCGGAAGGTCGAGAGGATCGCTACTCCGACGTCGGGGCGGGCGAGACCGAATACGAACTCCTGGCCTTTGCAGAAGAGGTCCCGTGAAACGACCAGCAGGACCGGTGAAGATATTCCCGACCTGTGGCGGTATATGTCAAGGCTGTCGAGGGTCTGCCCCGCGTCGACCTGCCTCCGTGCGCCGACATACCCGTTGACAGGGATAGAGTTATCCACCACCCGCACCTCCAGGCCGAGCACCCCCGAGAGTGCCCGGGTGAAGGGGAGCTGGAGGCCCTGGGGGGCACTGTGGTCCCAGAGGACGAGAATTTCCATTCACCTATTAAATCGGGTATCGGAGGGATAAAAATAGTGGAATGGTGCCGGACCAGAGGCACCGCTTATTCATCGGTTCGCGGTCACCGCCGGTCACCGGCAGGACTTCTTTTCCGGATACCGCGAACCCTGGCTTCAGCAGGTCGCCGGTCCGGGCACGTAGTGGCGGACATCAACCAGGATATCATTCTCGGGCATCTTGTCGATCGACGCGACGATATCCTGGATAATATGCGGGTCAACGTAATCTTCTCCGCAGTGCTCGCAGATCTCTGCGGGTACGTCCTTAATCACCACCATGTGCCCTTTCCGTGCAAGGGTGACGGTCGTAGCTCCCGCCCTGGTCTCCCCGTCCTGACACACGATGCACTTCATGGTGTTCACCCCGTGATCTTCTCCCCGGGTTTTTGATCCCCTTCGTACAGGGAATGCCAGTTATCATTCCCTCTTTATTATACTATGCATGGGGGTGACGGGCATGCCAGGGTATCCAGAAAAAATCCCGGCATTCACAGACAGTTCATCAAAAAAACAGGCTTTCTCACGAGAATTATTAAACCGTAATCCGGGTGGCTGCTTCGGACAAATTTAAGGATATTCATGTGAAAAAGAATGGAATTTTCGGCTCTGTTGACATCCTCGATCTCTTCATTTAAGATCATACTCTCAAGGCCTTGCCAGGGGTAATTTGAGAACGCGAGTCTGAGGTATATGACGCTCCTGGGGCTGCGCCCCGCCGCTGCGGCGCCCCAACAGGATATGCCTCACCTGTCGTAGGTCAAGGATCTTTTTGTTTATTCGATATTGAGCGATATCAGCCGGGGTTAAACTATTTCCGGAGATATCGCGCCGGGGGCTGCCGCAGTGGCGGGGCGAAGCCCCCAAGAACGTCACGTGGTAAGGATTTCAACAAAGCCGAATTTTCTTTACATTTCACTCCGGCAAGGTTGTTACGATCCTTTCCCGTGACAGGAACCGCGTCATCCACGAGGACGCAAGGAGGATCAGCAGCGCCAGCCCCAGGGCTGCGCCCACCACCGCCCAGGTCACCGAGAAGGACGGCCCGATGAACTCCCGGGTAAACGAGATCAGGAAGATAATCCCGAAGATGATGATGAAATTGAGGATCTGGTTCTCCCTCATCCCCAGGATGAACTGGACCAGCCCCATAAGGCCGCTCGCCGCGGCGATGAATGCCGGGACCACCACGATAATGTGGAAAAGAACCGGGACCGACGGAATAAGGGTAAAGCCTGTGAAGACCGAGCCCGCGATCATGATGATGACGGCAGAGATATAGGTCAGAACCGCCCCGGGGATGGTTACTCCCACCACCTTTCCAAGCCAGAGTTCCCGGAGGGAGAGGGGTGAACAGAGCAGCGTCTCGATCACGCCTTCCTGCTTCTCACGGAGGAACACCTGTGCGGTGAAGAGATACCCCATGAATATGCCAAGAGTCAGCACCAGGTAGAAGCCGAGGGTATCCATCACCTGTTCGGGTCCTCCGGTACTCGAGATCACTGCGGGTCCGGTGAAGATCCCGAACACCACCACGAAGAGGAAGGCGGAAAGCATGACGTTGCGTGATTTCACCAGTTGCATGACCTCTTTTCTGGCCACAACCATGACCCGGCTCATGCGACACCCCCTTCGGCCTGCCGCATCACGTCGAGATAGATCTCCTCGAGGGATCTCTTCTGGATCCTGGCTTCCTCAACCTGGACCCCGTGCTTCACCAGGGCCGCGACAATCTCGTGGGAGGGTGCGGTCAGGAGCGTCATCTCCAGCCGGTTATCGGTACGGGTAATCTCCCCGACCCCGGCGAGCCCCGCGATGACTCCTTCGGCCTCATCCGCCTGTCCGGGACTTGCGAGCGTGATGGAGAACGAGGTCTTTTTCCCGGCCGTGGTGAGGTGCTGGACGCTGTCCAGCGCCTTGATGCGTCCCTGGTAAAGGATCGCCACCCGGGAACAGATCCGCTGCACCTCGTCGAGATTATGGGAGTTGAGGAACACAGTCATGGACCCTTCGTGCGAGAGCCTGAGGATCAGCTCCCTCACCATGTGCTGGGCCTCGGGGTCGAGCCCGGATGTGGGCTCGTCGAAAAAGACGATCTCGGGTTTGTGCAGGATCGCCCGGGCGATCCCCATCTTCCGCTTCATCCCGGTGGAGAAATTTCCCACCAGCTCGTTCCCCCGGTCCCCCAGGCCCACGAAGTCGAGGAGTTCGGCCACCCGTTCCACGGGCCCGGTAACATCATACAACCTTGCATAATACTCCAGGTTCTCCCGGGCAGTAAGCCGGTCGTAGAGGCCGTTGTTCTCCATGAGGACCCCTACCCTCTTCCGGATCTCGTCGGCCTTCGAGAGATCCGAATCCAGCACGGTCGCGCTGCCGGACGTGGGGCGGAGCAGTCCTAAAAGCACCCTCATGGTGGTGGTCTTCCCCGCACCGTTCGGCCCGAGGTACCCGAATATCTCCCCCTTATCGACCGAGAATGTCAGCCCGTCAAGGACCATCCGGCCGGAAAATTCCCGTTTCAGCCCTGATACTTCAATTACGGGCAGGTCCGTTCACCTCCGGTCCATACTACGGCGTTCCGGTGTATTCCCGGAAGGAATGAAGTGCCATCCCGGAAACACACTGCCGGGAAATCCATGGATAATGTATTTTTGCCGGAAATTATGTGGGAAATATCCCGGATGATGTTCTTCATGATAGAGTCCTGCAGCGGTACTGTCCCTGCTTCTATACCTTTTGAACCGTGGGGCATACATCTTTTCCGGGACTCCTTTCCCAGATCACCCGTATCTCAAATAATAGTCATCATGACCCGCACGTGCCGGGGAAAGTGGCACGTTTGCCAGGTCTGACCGTTTACCCGGTTCCTTTACCTTTGAGAGGGTCCCGCGTTTCCATGAATTTTATATGAACGTGAGCCCAATTGTTGCCTGTGTTTCAGTGAGAGCCTCGGGTAAGATTATAATAGGGGCAATAATCCTGGCTCTTTTCCTATTTTCCATACTCTACGGTCCTTCCTACATTGATAGTGCGAACCGCCCTGAGCGAGGGACGGGATGGACATTTGAATTGAACGAATCCCAGATTAAAATCGCCAACGAAATGTGGGGATCTGACATTACTGTCGGTGAATTTTATCAGAAGGTTTGTCCGGAATACCTTGCCACGATGCCTGAAGAGTTGGAGGACTATCTGTTCACTACAAGAATGGAATGGCCATGATGGTTGTGACAGAAAAGAAAAAAGAATCCCGGTAAGCCGGAATCTCTGCTCTTCAGGAAGACCAGTACCCGATAAAACCACCGCTTCCGAACCCCACCTTCCCGCCGGATGAGAGCTGGAGGATCACCACAGGATCCAGACCTCCGCCTGCCTGTATCATTATCGATTCTGCAGTGGGGGAAATACCGGGTGAAAGTGCCCCGGTGGCAATTCCCTGCGAATCCCCCGGGTATTGGGCATACGCGCCCTGGAGTGAAGTCGAAGGAGCGGACGGGGCGGTCGGAATCCCGTCACCGATACCGTACCGGCCGAGAACACTGTCGGAGAGCGATACCGGCGGGGCGGAAAAGGATGTGCCTGTATGGAGCCTGCTCTCGAGCGAGGAGTGGATGGACCCTGCCGGGAGCCCGAACGGTGCTGCCTGGGCAACCGTGACCAGGAGGATCACCGCCGTGAAGAGGATGAATGCCTTTCCGATGGATTGCATATGGAACCACTAACCGGGTGATGATTTCTCCTATAAATGATCAGTTGATAGCTGCAGTTTGTTTGCAGAGATGAGGGGTATAATATGGGAATTCCGGAATTTGATGAAATATATAAAAAATTTGACAATGCTTTTTTTAGGTGCTCCCGGGGCTTCGCACCCGCCGCGTGGTGACCCCGGCACAGGATATCCATGGAATATACCTTGAGAGTTGAATGATTCATTTACCCGGTCTAAATTCCGGAGCCGGCGCCGAAGCGCCCTCCGGGGGCGGCGGAATAGTCCCGTCAGGGGCATGGGGCAGTGGCCCCTTTTTTTCAGATATCAAACCAAATTCTGAATTGGACACCTAACAACTCAAGACAAAATATTCAAATTTTGCCTGGGGGAGAAAACAGAAAATCAGCGAATTCTTATTTATAAGAGAGAAAAAAAGTTGAGTTCAGCCGAACAGGGCACCGAGCCCTGCCATGCCGCTCTCTTCCTCTTCCTTCTTGTTCTCTTCGGGTTCCTCGGCTGCCGCTGCAGCGGGTGCTGCGGCTGCGGCTGCCGGGGCGGCTGCTGCGACCGCAACGGGTGCTGCGGCTGCCTTGCTGATGGCGTCCTCGATGTTCACGCCTTCGAGGGCGGCAACGAGTGCCTTTACCCGGGCTTCGTCTACGGCGATACCGGCAGCAGTAAGGACTGCCTTAAGGTTGTCTTCTTTGATCTCCTTTCCTGCCTTGTGCAGGAGAAGGGCTGCATAGATATATTCCATCTCTTACACCTCAACTATCTCAGTATTTGCCCTCAACCATTCCCTGGAGGGCTTTTGATTGTCTCTGGGCTTTTCCAATAATCGCATCAATGACGTCTTTCTCGTAGATGTCCGCCTCGATTGCAAGACCTCTTGCCTCGGACGCCGCCTTGGTGATGATCACTCCGATGGTCTCGGTGGTCGGGATGACCGCGTTGACCGACAGGTTGAACGCCTGGCTTGCGGCGAGCGAGATCTGGGCAAGGATTGCCTCTTCATCGATTGCGAGGACCGACGGCTGGTACAGGTCACCATCGTAATACGCGACCTGGAGGGCGAGGCCCACATCCATGGGCTTGACGTCCAGCTTGGAGAGCACGTCCGCAAGTTTCGCGGAGATTGCCTCTCCTTTCCTGACCACCGTCTTGGTGTCCTTGATCTTCACCTTCCCGGCCTCGATGGCTGCGGGGATGCCGGCCTGCTGAAGCTCGCCCACGATGGGTCCGGGCTTGAACGAGGTCGGTCCTTTCGCCACCACGATATCTTCGGGTGCGATCTCCCCGGGCTTCGCCGCCATCTTGGTCTTGGTCTTCTCGAGCATCTTGAACAGCCGGAACGGGTTCACGTTCGAGAAGATCAGGGCCGAATGGCCTGAAAGGTGTTCTGCGACCTTAGCCATGTCGCCTCCCTTCTCCTGGAAGGCATGCTCGATCAGGGTGTTCCGGGTCATCCGGATCTCGGCCGTGCCCTTGAGGCTGCGGCGGATCTGCTGGAGCTGACTGGCCGGGATGCCGTACATGTCGACAAGGCCGACCAGGGCGAATTTCCCGGCACTTTCCTTGATCTCTTCGACTTCCTTCCGCTTCCAGGCGGGGAGGTGGTGCGTATAGAGCGCCATGATCAGACCACCCTCTCGGGGTGTCCCATGGTGGTCTTCACGTAGACCGACCGGACATTTAAGGCTCCCTGTTCGAGCACCGATTCGACACGCTTCAGTACTACGTCGATGTTCTCTGCGATCTGCTCCGGGGGCATCTCGGTGGACCCCACTTTGACGTGGAAGACTTTTTTGTCCTTGGTCCTGATCTTCACCGAGTTGCGAAGGCGTTCCACGATCGGCCTGATGTCAGTGCCGCTCGGGATGGGCATGGGCATCCTTCCCCTGGGACCGAGCCTGGGGCCGAGGAAACGGCCTACTGCAGGCATGACACTGGTGTCCGCGAGGAAGAATCGATAACTGTTTGCCATGGTCCTTGCTTCACGGGGTTCGCCTCCCAGCCGCTCGATCTCTTCGGGGCCGATGATGAGGTCCACACCCGATTCCTTTGCCTGGGTGGTGATGTCACCCTTGCCAAGGACCGCAATACCCACCTTTTTCCCGGTGCCGTTGGGGAGAAGAATCGTCTCGTCAATACGATTTTTGGGCTGCGCCATGTCGATATTCTTGAGATTGATGGTAATATCTACACTCTCAGAGAATTTACGCGGAGGCGCTTTCTCAATGGCCGTTTTCACGGCCTCAATAATCTTGGCCCTTTCTACCATCTGATTCCTCCATAGTTATGCGACCGGAAACGATCTTCTATGGGTTGGTTACACATCTATTCTGCGAGGACTTTGTCATACTCGCCAGCGTCGATCGCGGCAAGGGCCTCTTTGGGCCTCTTTCCGTCGACGTTGACCCCCATACTCACGCAGGTGCCCACGACCTCCTTGACCGCGTTCCGCAGGTCATAGGAGAGCATGTCGTTCTGCTTCATACGGGCGATTCTGACTGCAGCCTCGATAGGCAAGTCGCCAACAATCTGCATGTTGGGTTCCGGGGACCCCTTCTCGATCTTGACCTCTTTCTTGATCAAGGCCGTGGTAGGTGGTATCCCTACGGTCACTGTGAAGGCCTTCTTTTCGTCGACCACTACCTTCACCGGTACCTGCATACCGTTGAACGTCGCGGTCTGCTTGTTGATCTCGTCAACAACAGCCTTCACGTTAATGCCGAGTGGTCCAAGAGCCGGTCCGAGCGGCGGACCTGCAGTTGCCTTGCCTCCTGGTACTAAAACCTCGACCACTTCTGCCATAGTATCACCATGCTGTACCTTACGGTACTCCGCGTGGGTTTACTAAGGTTGACAGGGACAGACTTAAATGTATACCCGGAGGACGGTAAAAAAAAGGATTAAAACTATTTTTCGCCCTTATCCACCACCCGCACCGCATCTCCGCGGACGGTGATGGGGATAGGGAGCACGCTCTCGTAGAGCTCGACGGTGATCTCTTCCTTACCGGTATCGATCCGTTTCACCACCGCCTTCTCCCCCTTGAAGGGGCCGGCGATGAGTTCCACGATGGTGCCCTCGGAGATACCGCTTACCACCGGTTTCGGGGTGAGGAAATGGCCAACTTCCGCGAGGCTGGTGGCACCCTTCACCACGGTGCGCGCATGGGCGACCTTCTCCACGAGCTGCTCGATCCGGGGAAGCGACTCGGGGGTCTCCACTAGTACGTAGCCTTTCAGCTCGTCGGGGACGATGATCGCGGTCACCTTCACGTCGGTGGCCCCGCTCTCGATGGCCTTCTTGATGTTGTCCGCCACCGTCCGTTCCTGCTTGGAAGTGGTCTTGATGGCGAATATCCTGTTGTTACTGGACTCCAGGGTCTCTTCCATGGTATTCAGGGCAGGAGCAGCATCAGCTCGTAGATTATGAAGCCGATAAGGCCTACGATCAGAATACCGGCTGCTGCGACCAGAGCGATCTTCTGGAACTCATCACGCTTGGGGCGGCGGGCTAACTTGAGCACCCGCCAGTACTTCCTGAACAGCTCCTCCCCTACATTGAACTTTATCTCGGGTTTTGCGATCTCTACCATATTGTATCACTTCAGAAAATCGATCTCGAACTGCTTCTGAACTTTGGGGACAATTTTTTCGTTCCTCCCATATATTTGTGGCGACCGGACACCGGTCACGACAAGCATGGTACGCATCTTCGCCTGCATCTCGGGATCGACCTGTGCGCCCCAGATAATCCGTGCGTTGGGGTCTATGCGGTTGTAAACTTCCTGGACCACACCTTCCGCCTCTGCCATGGTCATGTCCGGGCCGCCCACCACGTTCACCAGCGCGGCGGTGGCGCCCGAGATATCCACGTCGAGCAGGGGCGACCGGATGGCCTTCTTTACGGAGTCCGCGGCCTTGTCCTCGCTGTCACTCTCCCCGACCCCGATCATGGCCACGCCGCCGCGTTCCATGACCGTCCGCACGTCGGCAAAGTCCAGGTTCACCAGCCCGGGCATGGTGATCAGCTCGGTGATCCCCTTGACCGCCCGCATGAGTACCTCGTCGGCGACCTTGAACGCCGCATACAGGGGGAGCTTGGGCACAACCTCGAGCAGCCGGTCGTTCGGCACGACGATGACGGTGTCGGCCACGTCTCTCAGCCGTTCCAGCCCCGCTTCGGCGTTCTCCATCCGGATTGCGCCTTCCGCGGTGAACGGGAGGGTGACGATGGCGATGGTGAGCGCCCCCTCATCACGTGCCGCCTTGGCGACTATGGGCGCCGTCCCGGTCCCGGTCCCCCCGCCGAGGCCGACCGTGATGAAGACCATATCGGCGCCGGTGACCGTCCTCTTGATGTCCTGCTCGTTCTCAAGGGCGGCCTCTTCCCCGATCTGGGGGATCGATCCTGCCCCGAGCCCTCGTGTCCTCTGTCGCCCTACAAGGAGCCGTTCGTCCGCAAGCGTTCTGATGAGGTGCTGGGCATCGGTATTGATAGCGATTAGCCGTGCCCCGTGGATCCCCTCCTCTTTCATGCGGGTTATGGTATTGGATCCGCTTCCGCCGCACCCGATCACGACGATCTCGGTCCGGAGCTCCTTGAGAATCTGGTCCAGATCCTCATTGTTCTTGGAGACATCAAACGGCTCGTCCCTCACCTTCGTGAGTGCCTCTTCGACAATAGATCTCATAGGTAGTTCCTCAGTCCCGGGATGTGGATTTTCTTCTCCTCGCAGGTGGTGACCATCCCGGGGGTGATGAGGGTCGACCCGATTGTCACCGGTCTCCCTTTCATCAGTTCCCCGAGCATCGGCCCCTGCGGGATCCCCAGTTCGCGCGCTTTCCTGGGGTCCAGTCTGCGCCTGCGGATGAGAAGATCCTCCCCATCAACTGCAAGCTCCTGGTCCTTACTAATGGTTGCTACGCATAAGCTTATTAAATCATGCAATACTCTGGCGTAATTTCTCTCCGTAGTGATGAAGGACGGCAATACAGGTTTTTTGGGTGTGGAGATGTGGGCGAGGGGCAGGGCATCCATGGCCGAGGCCCACTCCTTCCCTCCGGTCTTCATCGCCTCGAAGAGGAGCTGCTCGGGGATGGTTACGATCACAGGGGAGCCGTCTTCCCCGAAACGGTGCAGATGGAGGCGTGCATCGGGTGAGAACCCGGCGGCAATTTCGCGCATTCCGAGATAATGGGGGAATGAAAGGTCACCCATGTTGATCAGTTCCGTCTCGCTGAGCCGGATGAGCGGTATCGCCGCAAATATCATATCCAGCCGCGAGATTTCCCCGGACGACAGGGCTTTTTTATCGATGTAGGCCGCGACGGCCCCGGTCTGTTCCGCCATCCTCCTGACCGTGTCGTCTGATATCCCGCCGACCTCCCGGGAATGGGCGATGTGACCGAAGGCACCCCGGGACGTTATCGCGATCTCGGTCTGCCGGGTGGCATAGTGGGTACCTCCAAACCCGATGAGGGGGACGGCATCTCCCGGTTCCGCATGGAGCACACTCCCGGCGACTGCGTATCCGGCGGTCGTGTCCCTCCATTCTTTCTCCGTGCTCCCCACCTCCACGAAGAAGGAGGGCGTGGAGAGTTCGCTCGGGCCGTGATGGGTGACCTCGTATGCAACCCGGTACCCGGGAGGAGCCCGTAAGGCGAGGTTACGCAGGACCGCCTGCATCCACGCGGGAGCGGCGGGCGGGAGCGACCCGGGCAGACCGCCGAAGTCCGCGGCGGATATGTTTCCGGTCACGTGGACCGTGAGCACCGGTACGGGGTTTACGCTCGAGTGCCGGGAGAGGAAGATAATCAGGTCGGCGTCCATGTCCCGGTCGATGAAGTCCTGGTAGATTAGACGTTCTCCGACCCTGTGCGAGACGACCTCGTGTCTGTAGAGCGGGAATGCGGACGCGGGCTCGCCCGCCGTCAGGTCGTCGAGACAGTTGTGGATGGTCGTCCCCCCGGGGTCCCTGAGGGAACTTATCAGGGCAATTTTCATGGATGTTCTTCTCTCCTGCCGGGATGATGTGGCAGATATGGTAAACACTATGTTTTTATCTCTCCACTATTGTTATTATGGACGTAGAACTCATCAGGCAGGCCTTCGAGAAGGAAGGCATCGACAAGGAGATCAAGTGTCCCGAGGCGTTCGCCATCGCGGAAAAGTATGGAATCTCCAAGATGGACATTTCCCGCTACTGCAACACGCACGGGGTGAAGATCCGGGCCTGTCAGCTCGGCTGCTTCAAATGAGTCTTTTTTTCCGGACAATATCGGTGGATGAAGCGCTCCGGATCGCCAGGGAGATCGCGTCCCCGGTAGGGACCGAGGAAGTCCCCCTCGAAACGGCTGCGGGACGGGTCCTGGCTTCGGAGATATCATCCGACGACGATATCCCCGGGTTCCCGCGCTCGGTAGTGGACGGCTACGCGGTCCGTGCAGCAGATACCGTCGGATCCAGCGATGCGATCCCTGCGATGCTCGCCCTCTCAGGCAGGGTCTCGATGGGGACACTGGACGCGAAACCGGTGGTTGCGGGCGGGTGTGTGTACGTCCCTACCGGAGGAGCCCTCCCTGAAGGGGCCGATGCGGTCGCCATGGTGGAATACAGTGAATCGCTCGGGGACCAGGTGCTGGTAAAACGCCCGGTCGCTCCGGGCGAGAACGTGGTAATGAGGGGAGAGGACTTCACCGCAGGGGTCACAGTACTGGAAGCCGGGAGGTGCCTTTCTCCGCGGGACACCGGGGTCCTTGCCGCGGTGGGATGCGTAACCGTGCCGGTGAGGAAAAAACCCGTCGTCGGGGTCATATCGACCGGGAATGAACTTGTCCCCGTGAAATCGGAGCCCGGACCCGGGCAGGTGCGGGACGTGAACACGTATCTTTGTTCATCGTACATCGCATCCCTGGGATGTACTCCCCGGGCATATGGAATTACGAAGGACGATCGGGAGTCCCTCCGGGCGGTGCTCGGGATAGCGGTGCACGAGTGCGATGCCGTCTTCATCTCGGGGGGGAGTTCCAAGGACGACCGGGACATGTCCGCCGACCTGATCCGGGAGATCGGCGAAGTCCTGGCGCACGGGATCGCGATCGCGCCCGGAAAACCGACGATCCTCGGACGTTCGGGGGGCAAACCGGTAATCGGACTTCCCGGGCATCCGGCATCTGCATTCATCGTCCTCATGATCATAGGCGGAGTGGTAATCCGGGGGCTGCTCGGAGAAGAGGAAAGCCGGCCGTGCATGGTCCGGGCGAAACTGGCACGGAATATCCCCTCCGCGAAGGGCAGGGAGGACTACGTGAGAGTGACGGTAAAGGAGGGTGTGGCGGACCCGGTATTCGGAAAATCAGGGCTGCTGAATACGCTGGTGAAGAGCGACGGAATTGTGAGGATCCCGGCAGGAAGGGAAGGCCTCGAGGTCAACGAGGAGGTGGAGGTGATCCTGTGGTAAACCCGCATTTAGTGGTGTATCGGGAAGCGGAAGCGACACCTCCCATGATAACGCCGGGCGGATCATTCCGTGGCGGACCCTGTGAGGAGTTCCCCGCAGTGAACCCGGAGGTGGCGGTCTCATGGTGAAACGTTACCTGAAGCTCGCCACACTCGAAGAGGCGCTCCTGATAATACGGGAAGCGTTCCCTCCAATGAGGTTCTCCGAGACGGTCGCGGTGGAGGACTCGGTGGGACGAATCAGCGCAGGGGCGGTGTTCGCCTCCTACTCGGTCCCCGAGGTCTTCCTCTCCGCCATGGACGGTATCGCGGTATCGAGCAGGGACACGCGGGGAGCGAGCGAACAGAACCCGGTCGCCCTTTCGGACGCCTTGCGGGTTAATACCGGGAACGTCGTCCCCCGGGGCTATGACGCGGTGATCATGATCGAAGATGTCTGGGAGGAGGAGGGGTGCTGGATAATCCGGAAGCCGGTGGCACCGTGGCAGCATATCCGCCCTGCAGGGGAGGATATCGCCGAGACGGAGATGATAATCCCTTCCTTTCACCGGATACGGCCGCACGACACCGGGGCGCTCGCGACGTACGGGGTCACCCGCATTCCGGTGCTCACCCTCAGGGTGGGGATAATCCCCACGGGGAGCGAACTCGTCGCTCCCGGGACCCGGCCGGCACCGGGCCAGGTGGTGGAGAGCAACACCCTTATGGCGTCAGCCTGGCTCTCCTCGCTCGGGGCCCGGTGCACCCGCTACCCCATCACCCCCGATGACCCGGATGAGATCCGCCGGGTGATCACCCTGGCGGCCGAGGAACAGGATATGGTCGTGGTCTCCGCCGGATCATCGGCAGGGACGAAGGATTACACGGTGGACGTGATCGCGTCGCTCGGCGAGGTGCTCCTCCACGGCGTGTCCATCAAACCGGGAAAACCGGTCATTGTGGGAAATATCGGTGGAAAACCAGTGATGGGGATGCCCGGGTATCCTCTCTCCGCGGTCACGGTGCTCCGGGAGATCGCCACCCCCCTGCTCGCGCATTACGGACTTACCCCGCCCGACCCGGTGGTCCTCACGGCACGTCTCACCCAGACTCTCCATTCGGATGTGGGAACCGACGAATTCGTGCTCCTCTCCGTCGGGAAGATCCGCGGCGAATGGGTCGCCTCCCCGCAGTCGCGGGGATCAGGGGTCCAGATGAGCGGGGTCCGGTCCAACGCCTACCTCCGCATACCGAACCGGACGGAAGGCTTCGAGTCCGGGGAAATGGTGCGGGTGAACCTCATGGTGCCCCCTTCTGTTGCGGAAGCCGCACTCCTGGTCACGGGAAGCCACGACCCGGCCCTCGACCACCTCGCCGACATGATCCGGCCCGGGGGAGTGGTTGTCCATTCCACTCATGCAGGGAGCATGGGAGGGGTCCTCGCACTGAAGCGGAACGACTGCCACGCGGCCCCGATGCATCTCCTCTCTCCTGCCGGGGAGTACAACGTTCCCTTCATCCAGCGGTATCTCCCCGGGGAGGATATCGCGCTGGTCACCATTGCAGACCGCGAGCAGGGGATCGTATCCCGGGACGGGCTCTCCCTCGAAGACCTCCCCGGCCATTCGTTCGTCAACCGGCAGAAAGGCTCCGGGACGAGAATCCTGCTCGACTATGAACTGCAGAAGAGGGGCATCGATCCCGCAGCGATTCAGGGGTACGACCGTGAAGTGACAACCCATACCGCCGTGGCCCTCGCGGTCCGGTCCGGCGAGGTCGATGCCGGGATGTGCGTTTACAGCGCGGCGAAGGCATACGGCCTTCCGTTCGTGCCGGTTGCGAGCGAACGTTACGAACTCGCGATCCGGGAGGAGGAGCTCGACGACCCGCGTATCGCAACCCTGCTGGATGCGGTACGTTCCGACCGGTTCAGGACTGTGCTCACCGGGCTCGGGGGCTACGACACCCGCCTGACCGGGACGCTGCATAGAGTGCCGCGTTAGCGGCCTCTTCCGGGGAATTGCACTGCACCACCCCGGGGATCTCCCAGGTGGAGACCCCGAACACCGGCTTTTCCGTCTTCAGCGCGACTGCGATCTCCGAGAGGGTCCCGTAGGCCCCCCCTACCGCCACCAGGGCGTCGCTGCTCTGGACCAGCACCACGTTCCTGGCGTGTGAGAGCCCCGTCCTGATCACTACGTCGAGATAGTCGTTCTCTCCGCCGGTACCGGGAATGATCCCCACGGTGATCCCCCCCTCCTCTTTCGCCCCTCTGCTGGCCGCCTCCATGACACCGGAGAGCCCGCCGCAACAGAGGATCCCCCCGCCCCGTGCGATCTGCCGCCCGACTTTTTCCGCGGCTCGGCGCTCCTCCATAGAACAGTCTCCGGGTCCTATCACCCCGATCTGAACGCTCATTCCTTAATCCTCCCCGCCCAGCCTCCTGCCGGGAGGTTTCGCCTGTCTTCCCCGATCTTCTCCGTTCCTTTTTCCGTGGAAGACCGGCACCCTTCCGGATTCCCTCCGTGTCCCGGTGTTCCCGCATGATCCTTCATACTTATGCCCCGGGCGCGTTCCGGTTGATCACCATCGTCCGGAGTTCGGTCATCTCCTCGATGGCGTAACGGGGACCTTCTCTCCCGGTTCCGGAGAGTCTCGTTCCCCCGTAGGGCATAGGATCGGCCCGGAACGAGGGGATATCGTTGATTATGACCCCTCCCATCTCGCTCTTTTCGAATACCGAGAAGACCCTGGCGATGTCACGGGTAAATACTCCCATCTGGAGTCCGTATTCCGTTCCTGTGGCAAGTCCTGCCGCCTCATCGAATTGGTCGTAGGGGGTGACCGTGATGAAGGGTGCGAACGCCTCCTCCCGGTTTACCCTCATCGCGGGGGTTGTCCCGGTGAGAACTGCCGGAGAGAAAAGCGGACCTTCCGGGGGCTTTCCGCAGAGGAGCGTCGCTCCTCCTGCCACCGCCTCGCCGACCTTCCCCCACGCGTTCGCTGCCGCCCCCGGGCTTATCATCGGCCCCACATCGGTGGCATCGTCCCGGGGGTCACCTACGTTCAGCCGCCTGACCCGGGGGAGAAGCATGTCCATGAATGTAGCGTAGATCTTACGATGGACATACACCCTCTGAACCGCGATGCACACCTGTCCGGCGCTCGCGAACCCTCCGGTCACCACCCGTCCGACCGCGTACTCGAGGGGGGCATCCTCGTGCACAATCACCGGCCCGTTCCCCCCGAGCTCGAGGCAGACCCGTTTCCGTCCTGCGATCTCCTTAAGGTGCCACCCGACCTCGGGGCTCCCTGTAAACGAAATGAAAGCAACACGGGGGTCTTTTGCGAGTATCTCCGCCCTCTCCCCCGGGCAGGGGACCACGCTTATCGCCTCCTCCGGCAGTCCCGCCTCCAGGGCGAGTTCCCCGAGCATAAGCGAGCATACCGGGGTTGCCGAAGCGGGCTTTAAGATGACCGGGTTGCCGGCAGCAATCGCCGGGCCGAGCTTGTGGCAGGCGAGGTTGAGGGGGAAATTGAAGGCGGTGATCGCGAGCACCGGCCCGACCGGAAACCGCCGGGTGATGCCGAGCCTTCCCTCGGTATCGGTGGTCCAGTCAAGCGGCAGGACCTCCCCGTTGATCCTCCGGGACTCCTCTGCCGAGATCCTGATGGTCTCGGCCGCTCTCCCGGCTTCCACCGCAGCAGCAGATCTGGTCTTTCCACCTTCGAGCACGATCATCTCGGTAAAATCCCTGATCCGACGCTCGATAAGGTCCGCAAGGGCGTTGAGGATATCGTACCGCTTCCGGGCGGGAAGGGTCTTCATCACTGAAAAACTTCGTTTTGCGGCCGAAAGAGTCGCTTCCAGCTGCGCCTCCGATGCGAGAGCGACCCGCGCCACCGTCTCTCCCGAGTAGGGAAACCTCACATCGGCGATCTCCCCGCTCTCCTTCCATTCTCCCCCCACCAGCACCTGGTATTCTTTCATTGCGATCACCTTGTCAGAACCATTGTACACGTTCCAGCCATTTTACACGATCGCTCACGGCGTGAACGGAGTGAAAACTACTTTGAGCAACAAGCCCCAATATCTTTGGAATTGAAGGCCCGGGACACCCCGGGGCCCGATACCGGGGGATTAGGGTGAAGGAAGTCACCAGCAGCTACCACGCAAACGAGATCGAGAACCAGATCCAGGAGTTCTGGGAGAGGGACCGTATCTTTGAAAAGACGCTCGCGCTTCGGAGCGGAGGGAAGGACTTCTTCTTCGTGGACGGCCCCCCCTATACCACAGGGCATATCCACCTAGGGACCGCGTGGAACAAGATCATCAAAGACAGTGTGCTCCGTTACCAGCGCATGACGGGCAGGAACGTGATCGCCCGGGCGGGGTACGACATGCACGGGCTCCCTATCGAGGTAAGGGTGGAGCAGCAGCTGGGGTTCTCCGACAAAAAAGACATCGAGCGTTATGGGATAGACGCGTTCATCGATAAGTGCAGGGCTTTTGCCATCGCGAACCTTGAAGTGATGAGCAGGCAGTTCGAGAGCCTCGGGGTATGGATGGACTTCGACGACCCCTATCAGACGATCACTCCCGGGTACATCGAGGCCGCATGGTGGGCGATAAAGCGGGCCGACGAGGAGAAGATGCTCGAGCGGGGATATCGGGTGGTGAACTGGTGCCCCCGCTGCGCCACCGCGATAGCCGATGCCGAAGTCGAGTACTGGGACGAGACCGACCCCTCCATCTACGTGAAGTTCCCCCTGGAAGGAAAGGAGCACGAATACCTGGTCATCTGGACCACCACCCCCTGGACCCTCCCCGCAAACGTGGCCGTCGCCGTCCATCCCGACATCGTTTATGCACGGGTGGAGGGTGAAAAAGACGGGAAGAAGGAGGTCCTCTGGATCGCGGAGGACCTGGTCGAACCGGTGCTCAGGAAGGCACGGTACAAGAGCTACACTACCCTCTCGAAGCTCCCGGGGACCGAGCTTTCCGGACTCATTTACCGTTCACCGCTGGCAGGCGAGGTCCCCCTCCAGAACGCCATCTCCCATAAAGTGGTCACCGCGGACTTCGTCACCCTGGAGAACACCGGCATGGTGCATATCGCTCCCGGGCACGGATGGGACGACTACGTGCTGGGGTGCAAAGAGGGCCTCGCCATCGTCTGCCCGGTAGACGCCACCGGGACTTTCACCGAGGAAGCAGGAAGCCTCTCGGGCAAATACGTACGGGACGCCAACCCGGTCGTCCTCGAACAGCTTGAGCACCACCTTCTTGCCGAGGAGGCGGTGACCCACCGGTACGGCCATTGCTGGAGGTGCAAGACCCCCATCATCTTTCGTGCGACGGAGCAGTGGTTCCTCAAGGCTTCTGACCTCAAGGAACGGATGCTCGCCGAAGTGGAGAAGGTCACCTGGTACCCCGAGTGGGCAGGAAGCGCCCGGTTCTACGACTGGATCAAGGAAGCAAGAGACTGGTGCATCTCCCGTCAGCGGTACTGGGGAATCCCCATTCCCATCTGGGAATGCCGCACCTGCGGGACGAGGAAGGTGTTCGGCACCATAAAAGAGCTCGAAGACGCTTCCGGCCAGAAACTCCCCGACCCCCATCGCCCGTTCGTCGACCGGATCGTCTTCCCCTGTTCCTGCGGGGGCAGGATGCACCGCGTGGAAGATATCTTCGACGTATGGTTCGACTCTGCGGTGGCCTCATGGGCGACGCTCCACTATCCGGGAAAGACCGATGAGTTCGACCGGCTCTGGCCTGCGGACTTCATCACCGAGGGCCAGGACCAGACCCGCGGATGGTTTTACTCCCAGCTCGGGGCGAGTACTATCGCGCTCGGGAAAGCCCCGTACAGGAGCGTGCTGATGCACGGGTTCGCCCTCGACGCCGAGGGGAGGAAGATGAGCAAGAGCCTGGGCAATGTGGTCACTCCCGAAGAGGTCGTAAAAGAGCAGGGAGTGGACGTGCTCCGGCTCTACGTCCTCTCTTCAAGCGCACCCTGGGACGACCTGAAGTTCAACTGGGAAGGGGTCCGCACGGTCAGCCGTGCAATCAACATCCTCTGGAACGTGTACAGGTTCCCGCTCCCCTACATGATCCTCGACGGATTCGTCCCGGCGAATTCAGGACAGGTCTGGGACTCCTCGTACATCCGGGTAAATTTTGCCTCGATGAGCCCCGAGGACCGTTGGATCATCTCCCGGGTAAATTCCCTCGCAATGCTCGTCGACGAGGAGATGAAGGGATGCCAGCTCCACCGGGCGACCCGTGCCCTGATCTCGTTCATCCTCGAGGACCTGTCCCGTTGGTACGTGCAGCTTGTCCGCCCGAGGATGTGGCTCGAAGGGGAATCAATCGAGAAGGTCAGGGCGTACGAGACGATCTACTACGTGATGCGGACGCTCGACGCCCTGCTCGCCCCATTCATCCCCCACCTCACCGAAGAGATTTACGGGAACCTCAGGCTGGAGAACGACCCGGTGAGCGTGCATATGCTTGACTGGACGGCGGGGGATCCCCTGCTCCTCGACGCCGGGCTCGAGAAGGCCATGGACGTCGTCCGGTCATTCGACGAAGCACAGGCAAATGCCCGGCAGGCGGGGAAGAGGAAACTCCGCTGGCCGGTAGGCGAATGTGTAGTAATCACCGGATCGGACCAGGTGGCGGAGGCGGTACGGACCCTCGGTCACATCTGCAGGGACCGGGCAAATGCCCGCGATGTGCGGGTCATTACTGGCCGCTGGGACCGGATCGGGTGGAGGGCAGAACCGGTGATGAAGGCGCTCGGCCCGAAGTTCGGAAAGGACGCCCCGAAGGTCAGGGACCTGATTCTCTCCGCCGATGCCAACGCAATGAAAGCCTCGTTCGACGAGGGATCCCCGGTGCTTCTTGTCGATGCCGAGGCAGAGCGTGAGATCCTCCCCTCGATGGTGACGTTCTTCGAGCATCTCCCCGAGGGAATCTATTCCGCACCTATGCAGGAGGCTGCGGTCTACGTGGACGTGAACCTGACCCCCGACCTCGAGGCGGAAGGCTACTCCCGCGAAGTGATCAGGAGGTTCCAGGAGATGCGCCGCCAGTCGGATCTCAGGGTGGAGGACTTCATCGAAGCGGACTGCGAGGTGGAGGACCAGCGGATGGCCGACCTCCTCTCCACGTGGGGAGAGGGGATCATGGGCGAGGTGAGGGCGAGAACGCTCTCCATTAGGGTAAAAGACGAACCCCGGCCCGGTCTCGCCTTCACCATGGAGAAGGAATGGGACATAGAGGGGGTCACGGTAACCCTCGCACTCCTCCGGGCACCGGAATAACACCGGGTTCCTGCTATTTTTTGCATTTATTTTTACTTTATTGATTTCCTCCCGCTCCGCCATTCGGGGCGACCTGGGAAGTTTTTTTGAATTATCATACCGGGATTATTGGAAAAGAGGTCTGTTCCCGGGGCCCGCAGCCTTCTCACATGCTCCGGATGATGCCGGAGAGGAACGTCCTCCCTTCCGGGGAAGAGAATACGGGAAGGTTCCTCTCCGGGACGACCGCGCTCCGCAGGCTTTCCACGAGCTCCCCGCTGACCGGGTTGAACCCCTCGACATTTCGTACCTGCTTGTACACGAGCACCCCCCGCCGCTCCCACGCGGGGGTTTTTGCGAGGTTGACCCCACGGGAGTACATGAACTCGTGCAGTTCGCGGGAAGGGAGCCCCCGCAGTTTCTTCGCAGCGTCCTTCCGGGACAGTCCTTCCCTGACGAGTGCGCTCTGGCAGTAGGCATTGAGATGATTCCTCCAGGCCTCGCTCTGCCGGTTAATCAGGTACTCCACCGCCATCTCGGGGGTCACCTGGATGATCCTGGCATCGAAAGAGAGAGGTTCCGTAAGATTCAGCTCGAGGGTCAGGGCGCTGGCCGCAAAAGATGCACTTATCGAATCGATCTTCTCCACTCTTCCCCCGAACGGAAGGAACGAGAAATAAAGACTGATCTCGTCGGAGAACGTATACGCCAGGTCGGGGGAAAGCCCGCTCTCCCTGAGGAACCTGATGCACACCTGCTCCATGGCACCGGAAAACGCCGGGTCAAAGGGTTTCGCGAGCCCGAGGTGTTCGGCAACACTGTGGAAGGTCCGGCCGTCGAGCCTGACAAAAACAGGGGGTATGGTGATGAGATTTGCGAACAGTTCCCGTTCTTTCATGATAACGCGGAGTGAAAAACCCGGGAAATATCAGGGTTCCGGATTATACCTCGTCGAAGTTGCCGGACTTGAACGCACCGGGAAGGTGGCGGATGAGGACGATATCCCCGATGGCCCGGATTATCCTGAAGGGAATCTTGAGCCCCTTGTAGTTCTTGATATCGACCAGTTCCTGGTTCAGTTTTCCTACCACGAGGGATTCCATCTTTTTGCTGTCCACATCGATCAGCACGTCCTCTACCTCTCCCACGAAGACGCTCTTCTCGGTGTAGATGGCGAGCCCGAATAACTCTGTAATCTGGGTTCTCATCTTAATCATGGAAGATATATACTAGAACAGTTAAAAAAGATACCTTTCAATGAACGGTTCGTTGAAAATCGGATCTATATTCGGGATACCTATTCTTCTCCACTGGAGTTTTCTTATCATCATTCCCCTTCTCGCATGGCTCATCGGCAGTCAGGCCACGCTCACCACCCAGCTGATCGAGGGGTTCCTCCAGTGGTTCGTCGACATCGGCTTTATTTTCCAGGGCCCGCCGGTGCCCCAGATACAGATAAACACTGACCTGATCACCGCGGGGTATAATGCCTACATTCTCGGAATGGTCATCGCCATAAGCCTCTTTATAGGGGTTCTCATCCACGAGATCGCTCATTCGGTCGTCGCCAAGAAGAAGGGGATCAAGATCAACAGCATCACCCTCCTCATCTTCGGGGGGATCTCCTCCATGGAAGAGGAGATGCCCGACCCTGCCATCGAATTCCCTATGGCGCTCGCAGGCCCGTTCACCAGCCTGGCGGTCGGCCTGATCAGCGTGTTCATCGCATTCGTATCCACCCTGATCACCGATGCCGGGATCGCCGGGGTGCTGATTTTTACATTCGGTTACCTGGGGCTGCTGAACATCTTCCTCTTCGCGTTCAACCTGCTCCCGGCATTCCCCATGGACGGGGGCAGGGTCCTCCGCGCATTCCTCGCCCGCAGTATGCCGCTTCACCGGGCGACCAGGATCGCGGCGGACGTGGGCAAGGTATTCGCGGTGATCTTCGGACTCGTAGGGATCCTGCTCCTCTCCCCCATCCTGATCCTTATCGCGTTCTTCATCTATATCGGGGCGAGCCAGGAGTCCACTGCGATAAAATACAGTTTCCTCTTAAAAGACGTGAACCTGAAGGACATCATGGCCCGTGAGGTGACGACGGTCCCCCCTTCCATGCCGGTAAGAGATGTGGTGAGCCTGATGTACTCCACCAAGCACCTGGGCTTCCCTGTGGTCGAGCATGGCAGGGTCGTCGGGATGGTGACCCTTGCCGACGTCCATAAACTTTCCCCGCTCGACCGGGAAGCAATGCAGGTGAAGGATATCATGACCCGTCAGGTCCTCACCCTTCCTCCCGGGGCCCCCGTCATGGACGCCCTCCGGATCATGTCGGTCTCAAATATCGGCCGGATCCCGGTGATGGAAGGGGAAAACCTGGTAGGCATCGTGTCCCGTACCGACATCATCAAGGTGATCGAGCTCAAGGAGATGTGAAGTCGAGGAACGGGTCGAGTACGGTCTCCCCTGCGACGGCACGGAAGGCATCGAGGTCCCTGAACGGACGCTTCACCGCCAGGGTTCCCGCCTTCTTCTTCCCTATCCCGGGTATCCAGGCGAGCGCCCGGGAGGGCAGCGCGTTCACTCTCACCGGGACCGGGAGAGCGGTCACCGACCTGCTTCCCCAGTCGACCACCGCCGCATCGATCACGGCTCCTGCGGTCATCGGGAGCGGGATTCCCACCAGTATGGGGTACGAACCCATCTGCCTGCCGAACGATACATTCCCTTCCTCCTCGATCACCACGTCACGGAGCAGGGTCCCGGCGGGAAAGACCTGCTGCAGCATGGGATGGTCGAACTTTTCCCGCACGAACTCCTTGAACTTCCGGAAACGGGCCTGGTGGAGCCCGAGGGTGTTGTCGGTATAGGCCCGCGTACCCTCGAAAGGCATCAGCTGCCGGATATTCACCCTCCTGACCAGCAACCCCGATGCCAGGACCTCTTTGAGGAAGTGTTCATTCAGGTCGAATGTGAGGGGAGTCTCGCCCGCGAGCCCGGTGACAAAGTTCAGCCCCGGAAGCAGTTCCGGGATCCCGTCCTTTCTCTGCCCCCCCACCTGGTTCACCACCCGGATCGCTTCCATCACGTCCCCGGGAGATGCCTTGAGGTTGTTCGCCTCCACCACCCGGGGATCGGCGGTCTCCATCCCCAGGGCGGCGACGTCTCCGGGGGTATGGTAGGCGACAACCACCCGCAACGCGTCCCGTGCCGCATCCCCGTGCCGGGCGATGGTCCCCGGGTTCACATTGTCGATATGCAGGGTCTGCAACCCGGGTGCGGCCTCCCGGACCCCGGAGAAGAGCACCTCCAGCCGATCGGGTCTCGGGCGGGGGAACTCACCAGTGCCTGCCTGGAACGTGAGAAGGTCCGGCTGCCTTCCCAGACGGAAATGCCGGGCGCCTGCCTCGTAGAGCGCCCTGACCTCGGTGGCGACGCCCTCCGCCGACCGGTAACGGGGCGGGCCGTAGAACGGTTCGGTGCAGAAGGAGCACCCTCCCGCATATGACCGGGAACACCCCCTGGCGGTCTCGAGCTCGCACATGACCCAGGGAAATCCCGGGTGCTGCCGGATGATTCCCGCCCCCTCCACCGCCCAGGAATCGTACCGGGCATACGAAGAACCGGCTGGCGGGGTCTCCCCGGAAAGAAAGGCAAAGAGGGCATCTTCCTGAGAGCCCTCAAGGAGGTGGTCGAACCCCGAGATAGCCTGCCGGATTGCCTTCTGCCCACCCCCGGCCGAATACCCGAACCCGATCGGCCCGCCGACGAACTTTTTTCCTGGCAGCTGTCGGCCCAGCTGCTGGATCTCGGTGAGACTCGCCGGGGTCCCGCCGAGGTACTTCCCCGGCACGGTGACACCCGCGATCATCACCGAGACGACGGCATTCCGGGAGGCGGAGAGGAGGAGAGGGTCTTTTCTCACCTGGTCTATGGTATGATAGCGGGGCTGGTAGCCGAGTCCGGCAAGTACCCCTGCAATGGTCCGGATGTAGGGGGAGATGTAGGGAGGAACTCCCAGGCAGGCAGGTTCGTCGACGTACCCGTCCAGTATCAGGGCCTCAGCATTCATACCCAAGAAGTCCCAGGAGGGTTCGTGCCCAGAAGAGCTTTCCCCGTTTCACCGGGTCGACCGAGGTGTCGCCGCAGTCGAACCCCGCGAGCCTTATTCGTGCGGCACCGAGCGCATCCGCGGCGAAGACCGCCCGGTCCCCGTCGGTGAAGCCCCCGAAATTATGGACGTGCGGCAACGGGCGGCTCTGGGTGGTCCCGACCAGCGGTCCCGGGAAGCGGGGCACCCAGTGGCGGAGAAGAGGAATGTTGTCGCCATGGGCGTGCACCACCATCACGGTCCCTTCCCGGTTCATCTCAATGAACCGGTCGGTCGCACCATCGAGGTCGGTAAAGACCGCCGCAGGCCGGATCCCGTGGTCGAGGAGGACTTCGGCTGCCGCATCGGCGGCAAAGACCTTCCCCCGGACTACCGGGACCTCACGTTTCAGTGTGGGAGCGTTCCCGCAGACCGTGATATCCCCCCCGCGGCAGATCGATGAGAGGACCGGGAGATCGTCCTTCGTCAGGAGCCCGGCGAGGACCCGCGCGGCGTCCTCGTCATCCTCGCGGGAGAACCCGAAGTAGTCCAGTATTTCCAGGTAATGCGGCTCCCATTCCTCAAAGTTCATCCTTACCCTCGTTCTCCAGCCCGGCGAGGTGGTTGAACTTCTTCAGGAGCGGATCGATGATCAGGTTCAGGAGGTCATCCTTGTTCTTTACCCTCCGGAAATACGCAAGCGGAATAGTGGCAGCGGCCATGTTGGGGTGCCCTCCCGCGTCCCCGATATCCCCGAACGCCTCGGAGAGCACGTTCCCGATATGAAGCCGGATGTCGCGGTTCCGGGCTGACATGATGATGGCGTCGTCCGAGATCCCGTACACAAGTGCACAGTTCACCCCCTCGAGGGTGATCAGCAGGTCCGCGGCCTGGGGAAGCGAGTCCCTGTTCCTGACATACCCCACGTTCGAGAAGAGGTACCCGGACCTTATCTTCCTGTTCCGGATGGCAACCCCCAGTACGTCAAGCGTCTCCTGGGAGAGGGAGGGGGACTTGATCTGGTCGAGCAGGTCGTTGTCCGCCAGGGGGAGGAGGAATGCGGCATTGGTGAGATCGGAAGGGGTGACGTTCCGCTCGAAGTCCCGGGTATCGGAACGGATCCCGTAGAGGAGGCCGGTGGCGATCAGCCTGTCGATGGCGATATCCAGTTCCTGCATATACTGGGCCAGGATGCTCGCCGTCGCCCCGAGACCGGGGCGGATGTCCACGAAGGGTACCATGGCTTCCAGCCCCTGTCCGTCCTGGTGGTGGTCTATCACGATGTGCACCCTCGTGCGGGGCGAGAGAGGATTGTTTATCCCCGGCCCGGGACAGTCAACCAGCGCAAGATAATTGCATTCCTGGAGCAGCTGGGGTTCGTACTTCTCCATCTTTATCTCGAGAAGGTTTACCATGGTCCGGTTCTCCTGGTGGCCTATCACCCCGTCATAGAATATCCTGACCGCGAGCTTCTTCGGGTTCGCACTCTTCGCAATGGCCGCGAGCGCCATTGCACTGGAGATCGCGTCGGGGTCGGGGTTCTTGTGGGTGACGATCCCGAGCACCCCCTCCCAGCCGGAGAGGAGGCTATAAAGCCTCATCGAGACCCGGTTTGCATGCAGTTTCGTGATCTGGTGTATCGCGGCCCTGGCCACTACCGGCGAGGGGGAGAGCACATAGTCCGCTCCCGCCTTTTCCAGTTTTTCCGCGTTGAGGGGATCAGTTGCCCGCGCCATTACCTCGATCGCCGGGCTCTTGCCCTTGATGGTCTGGAGTGCTGCGAGGTTTGCCTGGTGGTCGCCGCTGACGAGGAACCCGATCTCGAACGGGGGGAGACCCGCCATCAGGTCTTGATCGGTCATCTCTTTTACCGAGGCCTCGTAGTGCTGGTCGCGGAGTTCCCTGACCCTGTCCGGGTCGCGATCGATCACCAGCACGTGTTCACCGGCCTGCACCAGTTCCTGCAGGATGGAAAAACCGATGCTCCCGCATCCGAAAATTACGAATTTTACCCGGCCGCGTGACTCAGGCTGGACCATTTCGGGCATATGTCTGTAAGGTAACCCCGCTCAGCATATTAAGGTTACAATCGCGAATTCCAACAAATTCCACCTCCGGAGCAAAAAAAAGCCGTGCATGTGGCCAATTTCGAAAAGTTTATTGCATTCCCGCTACCATTTATGTAGGTCCAAATTTTTGGGCTTGTAGCTTAGTTCGGCAGAGCGACGGACTCTTAATCCGTAGGTCAAGGGTTCAAATCCCTTCAGGCCCGTTTTTCACATATTTTCCCGGTTTCTTATCTCTCAGGCAGCCGGTTCTCCCTGATCCTCCGGGAACCTAAGGAATCACCCGTACTTTCACCGATGTATCCGTCTTTGCATACCCGGCGTGCATTTACTCATTTCCACCACTGCCCGGAACCGGTGGCACCGTTACCGGTATATGACAACAAGTATTTACGTTATGTTGGATATGTTTTACAATATATCTAGTTTGACTGACACTCGCAGAATACAGTCACCAGGAAGGAGACGAAAGACATGAAACCCATAACGGCATTGATTCTCGCATTGGCGCTGGCATTTGCTTTCACCGCCGGGGCGAGCGGCGATACCGCGATCGACGGTTCCGGGCAGTCCGTCATAACGCTCGCGGGCGACGCGATAACATTCGAGGGCACAGGAGCGATTGTGAGCGGCAGTACCGTCACGATCACCTCGGCAGGCACCTACACCCTGCGCGGGACACTGGACGACGGGCAGGTTATCGTCGATACCGGCGACGACCAGGAGGTAACCCTTGTACTTGACGGGGCGTACATCACCAGTTCCACCGGTGCACCCGTCTATATTGTCAATGCGGATAAAACGGTGATAACCCTCGCGGACGGGACCGCGAATTCCATAACGGACGGAATCACCTACATCCTCCCGGATGCAGGATCGGACGAACCGAACGCGGCGATATTTTCAAAGGACGACCTGACTATCAACGGCGGGGGTTCGCTCGCGGTCCATGCGAATTACAACGACGGGATCACCAGTAAAGACGACCTCAAGATCACCGGCGGATCAATCATCGTAAACGCGGTGAACGATGGAATCCGGGGCCGGGACAGCGTGACCGTCAAAGGTGGGTCCGTCTCGGTGAACGCAGCGGGTGACGGGATCCAGTCCAACAACGACGAAGACAGCGATAAGGGATACATCTCTGTTGAGGGAGGTTCGGTCTCGATCGTCTCCGGGGCTGACGGGATCCAGGCCGAGACGAATATCTACGTCAGTGGAGGAATCATTGATATCACCGCCGGGGGAGGCAGCGGGAACGCCGCGTCCACGAATAATAACGGAGGCAATGGAGGTGCCCCCGGCGGCATGGGCGGACCCGGCGGCTTTGCTCCCTCCGGTGGCCAGGGAACCCGCGTAATGGGAGCGAGCACGATGACCTCGACTGCCACCGCAACCACCGCGACCTCAGGTTCCGATTCCACGAGCATGAAGGGGCTCAAGGCCGGTGTCGGGGTGATCGTCTCGGGCGGCACAGTGACCGTGAATGCGGCCGATGATGCGATCAACACCAACGACCTGATCGGGATCGATGGCGGGTCTCTCCGTCTCTCCACCGGGGACGACGCCCTGCATGCAGACTCCTCGCTCCGGATAAATGCGGGAGATATCACCATCCCGACCTGCTACGAAGGGATCGAGAGCGCAGATATCGCAATTAACGGAGGAAACATCCACCTCACTTCGCGCGACGACGGGGTGAACGCGGTCGCGGATGGCACGGGCCAGAGCGGGTTCGATGCGGCCGGCGGATCACTCTCCATTAGCGGCGGGTACCTGGTGGTCGATGCAGGTGGCGACGGGATCGACGTCAACGGGCCGATCACCATGTCAGGCGGGACGGTAATCATTAACGGACCGACGGACAACGGGAACGGAGCGCTCGATTTCCTTAACTCGTTCTCGATAACCGGGGGATACCTGCTTGCGGCGGGCAGTTCAGGTATGGCTCAGGCCCCGGGCACCTCATCGTCCCAGTGCTCGGTTATGATCACCTACGCCTCGCAGCAGGCGGCAGGGACCCTCGTTCACATCGGGACCGCCGGGGGAGCGGATGTCCTTACCTTCGCCCCGGCCAAGACCTACCAGTCCGTCGTATTCAGTTCCCCGCTGCTCACCAGGGGGGCCGGATACGTGGTGTATTCGGGCGGGAGTTCGACGGGGTCGGCGACGGACGGCGTATATTCGGGCGGAGCGTATACCCCGGGCACGGAGATCGCCAATTTCACCATATCGGGAACGGTCACGTCAATAGGTTCCGGGAACGCCCAGATGCCCAGGATGAATGTCACCATGCCGGGGAACAGGACCGGTGTCCCGGCAGGCGGGACCGTAGGGAACAGGACCTGGACCAACCCCGGCGGCCTGACCGGCAACCTCTCGGGCCTGAAGAGCGGGACGGTGCCGGGGAGCACGATCAATTCGTTTTTCCAGAGCCTGATCAGCTCGATACTCGGGAACATCACCGGGTCCACCCCGGTAAGCCCCGCCGGCACTGATCCCGGAATAGTTCCTGATAGGATACGGTATCTTCAACCAGGGAATGAATCCACCCCGGTGATCGATCTCCTGCCCGGCAGTATCCCGGAAAGCCCGGGGGAGACCTGGTCAGCTCCCGCACCCGGCCTTTCACCGGACTTCTCTCCGATAACCTCCCCGGGCAGTCTGTATACCGCTTCGACCGTGAATTCGACAGGAAGCCCGCCAGGCCAGGTCATGAGGGATTTACCCGGCGGCAGTGCGGTAAACGCATCGCAGGATACTCCATCCTTCAACCCCGCGTTCATGCCCGGCGGCATGAGGAGTGCTCCCCCGGGCGGCGTGATCGGCACGGCGTGGAACGGGGGTCCGGGTAACCTCACCGAGGGCATGGCAGGTCCTCCTTCGCGTATTCCCCAGGGAAGTTCAGGAGTGCTCCTGCCCGGGGGAACAGGCATCTGAGATCGTCGGTAGTACGGTTCTTTGAAAAGACGGGGAATAAACCCCCCGTGATTTCACTTTTTTAATATGAACCTGCATCCGGCTGGTTCATTCCGGTGTGCCCTTTCACGCAGGGGAAAAATCTGTTTTTTTTATGATGAAACTACAACTGAAACGGGGAATTAGCCGCCTGAGGGTAGCGTACACTTATGCCGGCACGATCACATCTTACAATAAAATCGAAATGAGATCGGGCAGATCCGGGCTTCACAGTGAATAGGTAACGCCTGGAACACCTGCGGCCTCATTCCCCGATCTTTATCATCATCTCTTCGAGGGAAGGGTACCTGGACTCGATGCGGTCAACCGTTCCTCCCGCCAGGGAGATCGCCGAAGTAATGGCATTCATCTCCTGGACGGACCCCGCATCGGCCCGGTAGAAACCTCCTTCGACTGCGGGGTCCCGGTCAAGGTGCACCTCTTCGACCCGGGGTGCGGTGAAATAGATATGATACGTGATCGACCCGAACATCTCCCGGAGTTCCGGCATGGTCCCGTCGGCGACCGTCTTCCCCCTTCGAAGGATCATCACCCGGTCGCAGATGGCCTCGACCTGGTAGAGGTTGTGGGCGGAGAGGATGATGGTCTTTCCCGCGGATTTCAGTTCCCTGAGATAATCGACGATGAACCGGGAGGTCATGGGGTCCAGTCCCGAGGTCGGCTCATCGAAGATGAGGACGGAGGGGTCATGGATCAGGGAGCGGGCGATGGCGACCTTGCGCTTCATCCCCTTGGAGAGTTCGCCGATCTTCTTTTTATCCGGTTCGAGGTTGAGCGACGCGAGCAGTTCCATGCCCCTTGATGTGATGGTCTCTTTCGGGAGACCGTATATCTCCCCGAAGAACCTGAGATAGTCGTCCACGGTCATCGTCTCATAGAGCCGGGACTCTTCCGGCAGGTACCCGAGGACCTGTTTGACCGCGTCCGGGTTCTTGAGCACGTCGATCCCGTCCATGGTAAGCGTTCCCGAAGAGGGGGGGATTAGTCCGGAGAGAATCTTCAGGAGGGTGGTCTTGCCGGCCCCGTTATGGCCGACGATTCCGAATATTCCTGACCGTTCGAAGGAGAAGCTGATCCCGTCCAGTGCGACGAATCCATCAAAATCCTTTTTCAGATTGCACCCTTCTATCATGAAAATTCACGGTTATTATGGCATATTTCAAAAGTGGCGGGCAGCCCGGAAATCCGGGAGGTAATTTCAATAAACGAACTCGGCATCCGAATGTATTCCTTTACCTTTACTATATTATAGCTGCTGAACCTACCATTCTACGATAAAGGGTGCGGATTTTTAGGTTTTTTTCAGGTATCCTTACCATATCCCGCTGGGAAGTCCGCCGGACCCTGGGGACCATGGGAAAGAACGTGCTCCCGCTGGCACTGGTGATGCTGGCGCTCCTGGTGGTGGTGACCGGCTTTTCGGCCACGCAGGGGCTCCACCTCCAGGACGGGATCTATACTCTCGGGGTCGACAGTCCTGCCGTCGCGGAGATATTCTCTCCGGACGTGCGGTTCACGATCTACCAGGCAGATGATTCCACCCTCTGGAACTCAAGGGAATATTTCGATGCCATCGTAATCGGAGGCGAGGTGTGGGGGAGCGACACCGACAAGGGGCGGGCAGCCGTACGTGCCCTCCAGACCGATTACGAAGGGTACCTGAATCAGGTCTATGCCCAGGAATCCGACCTGTTCGCCGCATACCCGTTATGGATCGACGTCCAGAATATCAGGAGCGAACTCGATTTCACCGCCACGCTCGCGGGCCAGCAGGTGGCGGCTCCCATCCGCCAGAGCAGGCCCCCGGTCCCCTCGGGACCGATCATCGAGATCGCCACCCCTGCACCCACTCTCGGCATCCCCGAAAGCGAGATCCGGCAGGGGCTTGTCCAGTCGCAGGGATCAAGTTCCCAGATTACCCGATATTCAGAACTGCTCACCGGGGAGAGCCCGTTCGGGGATTACACCATCCCGTCGCAGCTCACCCCGCCGCTCCCGTTCGATACCATCATTCTGGTCTTTGTCTTCATATTCCCCCTGTATTTCACGTCGCAGTTTTTCATGATGAGCATCATGAACGAACGGCTGGAACGAAAGGGGGAGGTGCTCCTCACCACCCCCCTCCACCCGGCAGCGATCATCCTTGGAAAAGCCCTCCCCTATTTCCTGCTGATGCTCGCGATATCGACGCTGCTCATCTTCTGGCTCGGCGCCTCGCTCTCTATCCTGCTCCCCCTGCTCCCGGTAATACTCTTCTTCCTGGCGAGCGCCCTGATCATCGGGATGATCTCCCGGAGTTTCAAGGAGCTCTCGTTCCTCTCAATTTTCTTCTCCACCGTCGCGACCGCGTATCTCTTCTTCCCCTCGATCTTTGCCAATGTCCATATCATCAGCCTCATCTCCCCCCTCACCCTGGTGGTCCTCACCCTGCAGGGCGAGCCTTATACCGTGATCCAGTACTTCTATTCCACATCCCTGTTCTTCCTCACGAGCGCAGTCCTCCTCTATCTGGGCCTGGTGAACTTCCGTGAAGACCGGTTATTCTCCCAGGTAGGGCTTTCTGAAAAGTTCCAGGACTTCATTTCGACGGCCATTTCCAGGAAAAGACCATACATCTCCCTGTTCGTGCTGAACGCCCTCCTTATCCCGTTCGTATTCATGGCGCAGATGATGGTACTGGTACTCTTCTTCAACCTCCCCGTCCCCCTTTCCCTGGTGCTGCTCCTGGTATTCGCGGCCTTCATCGAGGAGTTTGCAAAATCCATCGGGCTTCTTTCCCTCCACCACAGGGATCCCTCCTTCTTTACCTGGAAGCGGCTGGCCTTCGCTTCGGTCGCCACTGCAGCCGGCTTCCTTTTCGGGGAGAAACTCCTCACCTTCCTGACACTCTCCCAAATCACGGAATCGGTTTTCGGCAGCATACTTTTCCTCTCGCTCGGGGTTCTCTGGCTTCCGTTCCTCCTCCATTTCTCCGGGGTGATGATCGTGGGGACAGGGCTGAAACTGAGAGGCAGGACCGGGTATATCGTGGGCCTGATGTTCGCCACGCTGGTCCACTGTCTCTATAACCTCTACTTCATCCTGGGGGTGCTCTCCTTATGAAGCGACGAAACCTGAACATGATCATTAAAAAGGACCTCCGGGGCCTGATGAACGAGCGGACCATCCTGCTCGCGGTTCTTCTGCAGCTTTTCATCGCCCTTTTCTCCTCGTTCCTGGTGATCGGTCTTGCCTCAATGTACGACCCCACGACCCTCTCCCGGTTCTCGGGGGTCCGTTACGGGGTGGCCTACGCCGGAACGGACTCTGCCCTAGAAGACTACCTGAGATCGAGCGGACAGATCGTGGTCTTCCCCATGAACCTCTCCGAGGGGGTGACCCTGCTCGGGGAGAGGAAACTTTCGGCGGTGATCTATGTCCCGGACACTCCGCCCGACTCAACCGAGCCGGTGAAGATTACGCTCTACCTTCTGGAAAACGACATACAGTCCGCGATAGTGAACGTGAAGCTCAAGGCTGTCCTGTTGCAGTACGAGCAGCAATTGCGGGATATCCGTGAATCCCGCCTCGATATAGTCCCCATCCCACTCCAGTTCCCGGAAAATACCGGAGGATCGTCGTTTTACGAGTTCATTTACGGACTGCTGATACCGCTCCTGGTCCTCCTGCCGGCGGTCATCGCATCGGCCCTGGTCATCGACCTGATCACCGAGGAGTACCAGCACCACACGCTCGAGACGCTGCTCTCCACTCCCATGTCCCTGCACGAGGTCATCTGGGGGAAGATCCTAGCCTGCGAGCTGCTCGTGCCTATCCAGGCCGGGGCGTGGCTTATCCTCCTCTCGTTGAACGGGATCGTAATCGAGGGGATAGTGTCGATCCTTGTGCAGGTTATGGCATTTTCCATGGTTCTCATCCTTATCGGGGCTCTTACCGCGCTCTACTACAGGGAGAGGACAGCCGCACAGTTCATCTTCTCTACCGCAGTCGTGGTGCTTATGATCTTCGCCCTGGCAATCCCGGACAACCCTTTGAACCTTGTTGCCCGTATCGCGACCGGATCTGCCGGGATTGATCAGTGGGTCATCCTGGGGATCGTGGGCCTGGTGGCCGTCTTCCTCTCCCTGGTGGTATACTGGTACACGATACGGGCGTCAAAGACCGCGCTCACGGGCGGTTGAAGGTACCAGGGTGACCCGAAAGACCCCCGGTGCAGAACCCTTTCTTTTTTTAATCGGCACACGTTCCGTGGCCGAATATATTTCGATATATTGAAGTGTTCACTGCCGATTAGTACCTAGCAAGGGGATGAGGATGCACTGTTCAAAATGCGGGAAAGAGACTGAGGGTTCGGGGAAATATTGCCAGTGGTGCGGTGCCGAGCTGGTACGACCGCCGCGCCCGCTGCTGCACCATAAGGCCACGATTCAGACCGAGCGGTTCTCGGGACTGGGAAGGAGGTTCGTTGCGTTCATCGTGGACCTTCTGTTCCTCCTGCTGATCGACCTCTTTCTTATCGGAGTGCTCGGTCTTTCGGAGGGGATCAGGATGGTGTACCAGTATTCCCGCCACCTACCCATGACCGATCGTTACGGGGAGGTGGTCCATGCGGTCGTCCCGTTCCAGGTGATCGTGGCGTTCTTCATCCTGATCATCATCGTCCCCTGGATTTACTATGCGTATCTTGAAAGCTCGAGGAACCAGGCAACCCTCGGGAAGATGGCGCTCAGGATCGCGGTCACGGACGGCGAGGGGAACCGGATCACCTTCTCCCGGGCGACCCTGCGTCACTTCGCAAAAATCCTCGTCTTCCTGACCCTCTTTATCGGGTACATAATTCTCCAGTTCACAAAGTGCAAGCAGGCGCTCCAGGACATGGCGGCCGGAACGCTCATGTTCGTTCAGGAATAGAAAATCCGAAACCTTATTCTTTTTTTTCTATAAATCCTGTCGGCGCACAATTACCGGGTAAATCAGCAAAAAAAGAATGTTCGACGGGAGAACAGCGGGGTCTCTCCGGATTCCGTTATGGGAAAAGGTACCGGTGACTACTGGGAAGAAGAAAATCAGTCGTACTTCCCTTTAAGCCCGGCCCACCCGGAAAAGCCGCAGTAAATGCATCCGACTCCGTCGCAGTGCCTGCAACGGGTGGCCGGGGCCCGGACCAGCACGTGCCCGGTCTTATCACAGTAGAGACAGCCTGCTCCCTCGCAATGACAGCATTGTACCTTGACATACGAGGTCTCGTCCTTCGAGGTCATTGCTCAAGTGTGAGACCCGCTGAACGGTAAACCATTCTATTTGAACAGCTGCCCGCCAGGCAGAGTTAGTCCTTCCGGGGAGCTGTTCCGGGAGAACCGGGTCGATATTCTGACGTGGCTCTCCGAAGGGTACCGCGGGCAACGCTCCCTGCCCACTGCGATAATCCGCGGGGCCCTGATCGGGGCAGGGGTCTCCCCGCCGGGTTCAGCCAGAACAGGTTATTCCCCGCCGCTGGCATCGGGCGACGGGCCTGCAGAATCAAGTTCAGGGGCCGGATGCTTTTTGTCCCGCATCCGAAGGAGCCGTGATACGACAGACTACGGGACTCCAAGTGAGGCGGTCAATGTTTCCGCACGAGTTCACCGGAGGACCGCGCCATGATCCGCCTGGTCCACGGCTTCCCTGTATCGGGTCAGGACGCCCGACACCTGCCTCAGTTTCGGGACGAAGGTTTTTCTCCTCTTTTCGAGATCCGCGGGATCCACTTCGAGCATGAGGCTCTTGGCGAAAAGGTCCACACTGATCGGGTCCCCCTCCTTCACGAGCCCGAGAGGGCCGCCCACCGCCGCCTCGGGTGCGATGTGCCCGATACAGGGGCCGCGGGTTCCTCCCGAGAACCTCCCGTCGGTGAGGAGCACCACCTTCGAGTACCCGAGACCCATGAGGGCCGATGTCGGGGAGAGCATCTCGGGCATTCCGGGCGCTCCCTTCGGTCCCTCGAACCGGACGATCACCACGTCCCCCTCCCGGATATCCCGGGAAAGGATGGCGTTCATCGCCCCCTCTTCGCTATCAAAGACCCGTGCCGGCCCCTTGTGCCGCCACATATCCTTCGGTACCGCGGCGCACTTCACCACCGCACCGTCGGGGGCGAGGGACCCGCGGAGGATCTTCAACCCTCCTGCCGCGCTGACCGGTGAGTCGAGGGGCCGGATAACCTCGTCGTCCTGCACCCGGGATTCCGCAGCGATCTCCAGGATGTCCTTCCCGGATACCGTGACTGACGGTGAGAGCATCGGTTGTAACCGGGAGAGAACCGCCGGGATCCCGCCCGCCCTGTGGAGGGCGAGCATGGAATGGACCCCCGATGGCTGCATGTGGCTGAGATGGGGTACGGTGTCGCTTATCCTGTCGAAGGAGCCAAGGTTCAAAGGAACTTCCGCTTCGCGGGCAATCGCCATCAGGTGGAGGACGGTGTTGGTCGAGCCTCCCAGCGCCATGTCCACCCGAATCGCATTTTCGAGGCCGGGGAGAGTGATGATTCTCCGGGGGGTGATCCCGCCCCGTACCAGGTCCATCACCTTCTCCCCGGACTCCCGGGCGATGCGGAGTTTCGATGCGTCCACCGCGGGAGAGGCGGCGCACCCCGGGAGGGACATTCCCATTGCCTCGGTCATGCAGGCCATGGTGTTCGCGGTGTAAAGGCCCTGGCAGGACCCGCACCCGGGCATGGCGCAGGTTTCCAGGTCGCAGAGTTCCGCCTCGGTCATGGAACCCGCGGCTACTTTTCCTACCCCTTCGAAGACGTCGATCAGGGAGAGATCCTTTCCCTGCCGGAAGCCGGGAAGCATCGGGCCCCCGGTCACCACGATTGAGGGGATGTCCATCCTGGCTGCGGCCATCAGCATTCCCGGCACGATCTTGTCGCAGGTTCCCACGCAGACCATCCCGTCGAACCGGTGGGCCTGGACCATGAGCTCGATCGAATCGGCGATGTTCTCACGGGAGGGGAGCGAGTAACGCATCCCCTGGTGGCCCATCGCGATCCCGTCGCATATCCCGATCACCCCGAACTCGAACGGCACACCTCCCGCGGCGGCAATCCCCTCCCGGACCTTCTGCGAAAGGGCACGAAGGTGGATGTGCCCCGGCACGATATCGTTCCAGGCGTTCGCGATCCCTATGAACGGCCGCCCCATCTCCTGCTCGGTAACCCCGAGAGACCGGAGCAGCGACCTGTTCGGCGCTCTCTGGTATCCCTGTTTTGCCTCGTCGCTCCTCATAGGTTCACCATTAACATGTACAGTCACGCCTGTTCTTTATCATCTTGGCGCCCCGGCGCCCGTCCGGCGCTTCACATTTGCCGGGCATGTAGTAAGCAGGCTGGCGACCATTTTCTCCCTGTAAAGGAAGAGCGCGATGAGATTGACACGCATTCCCTGGTGCTTCCTCATTCGGTGACGATAGGCCTCCTGTGTTCCCCGGCTGCCGGCCGGGATGTGGAGGTACTTCACCGCGCATTCGAGAACATCCTCACCAGGCCCGGTAATATCCTCCACTCCACCCCCCCTTCCGGATCTCGTTCCTGACAGGAGAGCCGCCCGGATCAAATGCCGCGCTCGTCACGAGGGTGCTCGATCAGGGCAGTACAATCCCGCTCGCGACCCCGGGCGTGACAGGGAGATCGAGGCTCGGACTTATGATCGGCGGAAATCTTCTGCGGCGAGGATCAGCGAATGTGCGAACTCGGAAGAAAAGTAGGAGTGAGTGTAATTTCCCACGGAGCGGTGTTCGTACAACCCGTCCAGGCACCCGAAGATGCCTCTTCCGCGGGTGAGCCTGATAGAGAATCTTGCATCGGGGGAGGGGTGGATCCTGGAATAGTGGAACTCGTGTCCCTTCACCGGGAGACCGGCCGGGATGAACCCCGCACCGGTCCAGGTCCCCTCTGTGTATCCCAGTCCCTGGATCCCCTCCGTCATCTCTGCCGCTGCCGGAAGAATCCCTGTCATCCGGTGTGAGGTCCCCGGCCCTGCCACGAGCTCCTCGCACAGGTAGAGCAAACCTCCGCACTCGGCGTAGACAGGGAGACCGTCCGCGGCACGGGTGCGGATTTCCCTGGTGCAGGGTGCGCACGACAGCGCTCCGGCATGGAGCTCCGGATACCCTCCACCCAGGTACACCGCGTCGACCTCCGGGAGCGGGTCCCGGATCGGTGAGAAGAAGATCAGGTCCGCACCCGCAGCAGCAAGGCAGTCCAGGTTGTCCTGGTAGTAGAAGCAGAACGCCTCGTCCCGTGCGACTCCGATGCGGATCCTCTCCCCTTTTTTCATACCCCCGGGATACCGGATCCGGTTTCCCCCGGGTACAGGGGGGGCACTCCCCGCCAGCGCCAGGATACGGTCTAGATCGCAGCCTTCTCGCACGAGTGCCCCCACCCCGGTATGGTCCGTGACCTCGTGCGCCATCTTCAGCCCGAGGTGCCGGCTCTCCAGGTCAGCACGGCGGTCCCGGCGGACGAACCCCAGTGCGGTGGTCTCGAGCCCCGCTTCTATCAGCAACCGGTGGCGTGGGCTCCCTACACGGTTGAAGATCACTCCACCGAGTATAATGCCCGGGTCGTAGCTGAAGTACCCCCGGACCAGGGCGTGGGCGCTCCGCGACATGCCCTTCACATCTACCACCAGGGCGCCAGGTGCGGAAAGGAGCGCCATCACCTGGGCAGTGCTCGCGAATCCGGTCCCGTCCAGGCCGTCGAACATCCCCATGACCCCTTCGATCACCGCGATATCCGCCCCGGCGCATGCGCGGGCAAACGTTTTCCGGACACCGTTCTCCCCCATCATGAACGGGTCCAGGTTACGGGATACCCGCCCGCAGATCGCGGTGTGAAACCCGGGATCGATGAAGTCCGGGCCGACCTTGAAAGGCTGCACGGAAAGACCGCGTTCCACCAGGACCTGCATGAGGCCCCGGGCGATGGTGGTCTTCCCGCACCCGCTGTGGGTGCCGGCGATGACGATACGGGGGATGCGGTCGGGGGCGATCATGTATGATGATCAATCGTTTCCGGGGAGGTATAATGGTCTCTGCCATCCGGAGACCCGTCCTCCGATACACATTGCCTCCACATCCGCCTCGCGTGAAGGAATCCGACGCCAGGCCGCTACCGCCCGCCGATGCATATACCTGTCAGCCATCCCGAAAAAGACCTTGAAACAACGGCTACGTTCAGTCACTCAACGTCCATCGGATTTTTGGTACAGGCAGACGGATGCAGTGCCGGTGCCTCCGGTTCTGCCACGCCACCGGCACACAGGTGATCGAACGACAGGTGGGAACTTCCCGCCAGGGTTATTATACTGCACATACTCCATGGGATGGAGCAACGATGACGGGACAGAAACCTGTACCGGAAAGGGACCGGGTCGTCGAGGCGGTGATCCGCCTCTTTGTCGCAACGGACCGCAGAGACTGGAACGGCGTGCAGAATTGTTTTGCAGATGCTGTGTTCTTCGATATGACCTCGCTCGGCGGAGGCGTCCCTTCTACGGAGTCCCCCGGTGCAATCGCGGACGGTTGGAAAGAAGGGTTAAAAGACGTGCCCGCCCTCCATCACCAGGTCGGAAATTTCCTGGTGACTCTGGGGGAACGCGAGGCCAGGGTCTTTTGTTACGGGATCGCGATTCATTACCTGGCGGAAGGCAGCGGAGGAAAGGTGAGGACCTTTGTCGGCGAGTACGACTTTCAGCTCGAGGAGGCTGAAGGAGAATGGAAGATCACGCTCATGGTCTATCGCTCGAAATTCGTGATCGAGCCGTGAAATCTCCCCGGAACGTTTCCGGGATGCGGGGAGAAAGAGGCCCGTGTGACTACCCTGCGATGGCGTGCCGGGCTGCCGGATAGCACTTTCCATTGATCCCGTTTCGGTCTGACACGAAAAAAAAGCGACCCGGCAGGTAAATGCATCCTCACCCGCTCGCGGGGCAGAGGACCCCGACCCCGGGGACGTCCTGCCCCCACCCTTACTCTTCAAACCTGAAAATGCCGTGCCAGGTTCGATACGATACCGTCCGGGAGGAGAAACTACTGTGAAATTACTATCCCCTGTGGCATCTTCTCAATAAAAGGAGATCCGGTACCTACCCGATCCCCCACTGTGAAAGGGTGGTACGGGAGGGGTCGATGTCGGCCCACTCCCATCCCAGAGCTTCGATGATCCGGGTGATGGGCTGCTTGATCGTCTTGTCGAGCATCAGCTCCCAGTCGACCTGGAACTCCGCCGGGACCTGGTCGCCGTACTCGAAGCAGAGGACGTCCGTCTTGGGGTACTTCGAGGTGACATTCCGGATGTACACTCGTTTCGGCTTTGACCCTTTTGAAAATTCCATCCCCAGCTGGAGATTGGCATACTTCGCGCCCCGGATATGAGCGTCGTCCGTCTGGTAATCGTGGAGCTGCTTCCCGATGCCACCGGGAATGCCGATCTCGTCGAGGGAGAATTTCCCGGTGCGGTAACTCCTGATGATCTCTCCCAGGTACTCTTTCACCGGCGCATACCCCGCACCCTTCAGGATCATCTCGATCACCTTCTGCTGCACCTGCTTGGTGATCGGGGGGTAGTCGCTCCTTCGGAGTTCGAAGCCGACGATATCGATCTGGTCCACGTCGGCCCCCTCCTTCCAGACCAGGTGGCCGGCGTACCGCTTCTTCTTCCCGGCCTGGAAAAACCGGCGATAGACCTTCTCGAACTTGATGGAAAAGTAATGCGACCCGGCATTCAGCTCGTTCCGGGCGAAATCTCCGTAACTCTCGTTCAGTTGCGCCTCGATCGCCCGTGCGGTGGCGATGATCTCCGGCATAGGCCCCTCCGGTACGACCACCATGCATGAGTCGGTGTCCCCGTAAATGACGTGGTATCCGAGCCCCTCGATTACGTTCCGGGTATGCTCGATGATCGCCCTTCCCACCGAGGTGATCGCAGCCCCGATCTCCCGGTCGTAGAGCCGGAACCTCGCATAACCCGAGACCCCGTAGTAGGTGTTCATGATCACTTTCAGCACGTTCTGCTGCAGGTCGTAGAGCACGTACTCCTCGGACCCGAACGGGAATGTGTTACGGAGCGCCTTCTTCTGGTCCCGTTCCACCAGCAGCTCGGAAATAATGCTCCTGGTGAGTCCGTCGGGGTGTTGTCTGAACCGGACACCGTTCGGGGCACGGTACTCCCCCGAGGGGTCCTTTGTCTCCGGGGATGCGTTGATGGTCATCATTGCCATGGGATAGAGGGATTTTAAGTCCAGCACCACCACGTTCTCCTTCAACCCGAGGCTCGGGTCGAACACCGTGGCCCCCTCGAACTCGCTCCCCTGCGCAAAGCCTTTCGAAGGAAGGACAAAGTGCCCGTGTGCCTTCCGGAGGACAAAGATATCGATCACCGACGAGGAGTTCAGGGTCCGGTCGAGGGGGCAGCCCACGTACCGCGCAATCTCCCGGTAGAACTCGATGATCCTGTTTTTTTTGTTGATTGCGACGCAGAGTTCCACGTCTTTATAGTTGTATTCCACCAGGAGGCAGGGGTCCTCCCGCCAGAGGTCGCTGATCTTTCCCCGGTAGCGCACCTTCGAGTCCCCCACTTCTTTCTCCGCCACCGCGTCGAGGCGGTACGACTCCAGTTGCGAGCCGTGCATCTTCTTATACGCCTGGAGGAGATCGAAGAGCCCCCGGCCCCGGAGCGCGTTCCGTTCTGTCTGTCCCTCGAGACGGG
This sequence comes from Methanolinea mesophila, assembly GCF_017873855.1. NCBI lineage: Archaea > Methanobacteriati > Methanobacteriota > Methanomicrobia > Methanomicrobiales > Methanoregulaceae > Methanolinea > Methanolinea mesophila. Next base: position 107,834 of record NZ_JAGGKR010000002.1, on the reverse strand, counting down.
AGAGCTGCACGGGAGAGAGGCCCAGCTGCTCCATCCTCCGGGTGATGTACGGGAGGTCGAAGTCGGTCAGGTTCCAGCCGCTGATTATGTCGGGATCCCGGGACCTGATGTACTCCGCGAACCCCTTCATCATCTCTTTCTCGGTGGTATAGGTGTGGATCGCGTGGGTCCCGGGCAGGAAACAGCCGTTCTTCTTCGGGGCCATCCCGGAAAAGACCGTGAGGTCGCAGTTCTCCCGGGGAGAATATATGAAGCTCGCGTAGTCGTCGCAGAACGAGTCGTGGGAGGTGATGCAGATGATCGCGTCGCGTTCGGGTTCCGGGAATCCCCGTTCGTCCTCGCACTCAATATCGATCATGCATATCCGGGCGGGATAATTCACCCCCGAGGGTTCCAGTTCACCGTACTCCGCGATGCTCCCCGGGGCCTTTACCCCCCCGGTGAGGCCGGTATCGATCATAAAGCGGGTTGCGAAAGGGATGTCCGCCTCGAAATGATGATACCGGTCCCGAACCTCGCGGACATCGGTGGGTCTGCCGGTATAGAGCCTGCGCAGCCTGTCGCCCCGGATGGAAAGATATTCCTTTACGGTCTCCACCTCCACCTGTGCCGGGTGCCGCATGGTGTCCGCCTGGGTGAGCGGGACATAAAAATAGGGGCGGAAGTCGGTGACCACGAGGTGATGCGCAGCGCCTTCGCGATCCCGGCCGAAGACATGAATTACCGGACCCTCGGGGGTATTCGAGTACTCCACCTGGTTTATGGCGATCTCGATCCCCGGTTCCCCGCATCCCGGAGCTCCGGTACCGGGCTCCTCACTTATGTCGTCCCCTGCATGCTTCCCGTCCATCAGTTCAGTGCCCGATATGTGCGGCAAGGTCCCGCACGAACCCCGCGGCAGCATCGAAGTGCTCCCGCTCCCATGTGTCCAGATCCCATTCCTTTATCGAGCAAATCCCTTCCCGCCCGATCTCCGCGGGTACGCCCAGCGAACATCCGGAGACGCCGTACTCTCCTTCAAGCACGCATGAACACGGGATAATCCGCCGCTCGTCGAGGATTATGCTTCTCATCAGCCCTGCGATATGGTACGCGGGCCCGAAGACCGTCCCGCCCTTGCCCTGGATCACTTCCATGCTCGCCCCACGCAGTCCTGCCAGGATCTCTTCCCTGACGGCAATGTCCACCGGCGCGTCCAGACGGGAGAAGAGTGGCACCTGATATTCCCCGTGGTCGCCGAGGACCCAGGGGTCCCCGGAAATGCCCTTCTTTTTCAGCGCGATCCCGAAACGGGCGCTGTCGAGCTGCCCGCCGAATCCGATGCACCGCGATGGTTCAAAGCCGTTCTTCCTGCACAGGTACAGGTTGTTCGCGTCCATGGGATTCGTGACCGTGATGAGGACCCCGGTGAACTTGTTCAATGCCAGACTGCATTCATCGGCGACCGGGATATTTGCTGAGAGAAGGTCGGCGCGGGTCTTGACCTCGGGCGTGCGGGGGATGCCTGCTGAAAAGACGCAGACGTCCGCATCGCGTGCAGCCCGCCAGTCCGTGCTTATCTCGATATCGAGCCCGGTATGCTGGATGTCGAGCACCTGGGCGCGAAGGAAAGGCTTTGCTGCATCATACATCACCATCCGGTCGATCAAGCCGGACATTGCTGCAAGGTACGCGACCTCCCCGCCGATCTTTCCGGTGCCGAGCACTGCGAGGGTAACCATATCACTACTATACGAGCGCACAGAATAAATAATTACAATTACGTCCATCTTTTTCTCGAATGGTGAGTCTTTTGCCTGGCCCGGTGCGGGCGGGCGGCGTGGACCTGAAGAACCACCTTATCCTGGCCGCCGGCGTGCTCGGTACTACGGGCGCATCCCTTCAGAGAGTGCTGTCGCTCGGGGCGGGCGGGGTGGTGACCAAGTCCATCGGGCCCTTCCCGAACGAGGGTCACGCAGGGCCGTGCCTGGTGGTAATGGAAGGAGGGATCCTGAACGCCATGGGGCTTCCGAACCCCTCGTCTGATTTCGTGGACGAGCTTGTCCCCCTGCAGGGCGAACCGGTGGTGGTGAGCGTGTACGGCGGGAGTCCTGAAGAGTTCGCCACGGTCGCAGGGTGGTTCGCCGGGAAGGCACGCGGGGTAGAACTGAACCTGAGCTGCCCGCACGCCGCGGGCTATGGGGCAGCCCTGGGGGCCGATCCTCGGCTGGTCGAAGCGTGCACCAGGGCGGTGGCGGACCTCGGCATACCGGTGTGGGTCAAGCTGACCCCGAACGTGACCGATATCACCGCGTGCGGAATTGCAGCGGAGCGCGGAGGTGCCCGGGCCCTGGTGGCCATCAATACCGTGAAAGCCATGAGGATCTCCACCGGGATGCGCCGCCCGGTCCTCGGCAACAGGTTCGGCGGGCTCTCGGGGAGGAGCATTTTCCCTATCGCGGTCAGGTGCGTATACGAGCTGTATGAGGCCTGTTCCATCCCCATTATCGGATGCGGGGGGGTTTCATCGGCCGGCGATGTGATAGAGATGATGATGGCCGGTGCTACCGCGGTCCAGATCGGGAGCGCAGTGCACTCGGACCTCAGGGTCTTCGAACGAATCGCGGGAGAACTCTATTCACCGGACGGCGAACCATCCGCGGAACTGGTGGGGTGCGCCCATGTCTGAACTGCTCCCCACGGTTACGGTAATCACCAGGGTTATCCGGGAGACGCCGGGGATTACCACCCTGGTATTCGACCGGGAGATGGTCTTTAACCCCGGCCAGTTCGTCATGGTCTGGGTTCCCGGCCGTGATGAGGTCCCCATGGCACTCTCCACGGGCACCTCCATAACCGTCCAGGAAGTCGGCGATGCAACGAGGGAGCTCTGTGCCCTCAGCGAAGGAGCGAAGATCGGAATCCGGGGCCCGTTCGGGAACGGGTTCTCCCCCCGGGGGAGAACGCTCGCGGTCGCAGGAGGAGTGGGTGCGGCACCCCTTCTCTCCTGTGCCCTGAAGGGAAAGGTCGAAACCTTCCTACTCGGAGCCCGCACCGCGAGCGAACTCCTCTTTTGCGACCGTCTCGAAGAGTGCACCGAACTCGCGACCGCCACCGACGACGGGAGCGCGGGTCATCACGGCCGGGTGGGGGATCTCATGGCCGGCCGTGACCTCCATGGTTACCAGTCGATACTCGTCTGCGGCCCGGAACGGATGATGGAGGCGGTATTTCACACGCTCAGGCAGGAAGGGATCTCAGCGAGAGGGCAGTTCTCCCTGCACCGTTATATGAAATGCGGGGTGGGGGTATGCGGCTCCTGCTGCATGGATCCCGGGGGTTTGCGCGTATGCAAAGACGGTCCTGTATTCCCCGGAGATCGGTTAAACGGAGGTGAATTCGGAAAATATGCGAGGGACGCTTCCGGAAGGAAGAAGAATGTCTGACGAAATCCGGGCTTTAAAATCATTCTCCTTATCCCTTCACTCATTGATTTTCTCTATAAATCAGTTATTATCCATATAAACCCCGAAAATCAATTAGAAAATTATTAATAACACCAGAAAGGATTTTAATTTTGAACCTATACGAAAAGTGAATTAATAGGTTACTGGTATAGGTCGGACATTTGAGAGAGGTGTGTAAAAAATGGTATTTCATCCTCCGGTCGCTATCGTCGCGAAAGCTGGCGATGCCGGAAAATACAAGGTAGGGCTTCCTGCCTGGAATATGCTCCTGCGTGGATTCATGGCCGGGGCGTACATCGCTATGGGAGGTGCACTTGCAACCGTCTGCAGTACCGGTATTCAGGCAGCTGATGCCACTCTGCGTTTCGGAACCGCAAGCGCAGGGTTCTCGCAGCTCATTACGGGAGCCGTCTTCCCCGTCGGGCTTATTATCATCGTGCTCACCGGAGCAGAACTCTTCACTGGTGACGCGATGCTTGCCCCGATGGCAGCGTTCATCCACAAGATCAGCTGGGCTTCAATCATCAACCTCTGGGTATGGGTATATATCGGAAACCTGATCGGGTCTATCGTCTACGCCTACATCATGGCCTACGGACCGTTCAGCACCTGGGATGCAGCCGGAGCCGTAACCGTATCGGCATTCGGAACAAGGGCGATCGCAATAGCCGGCGCAAAGGTCAGCTATGTGAGCCTTGCCGCTCAGTGGTCCGCATTCCTGAAGGCAATCGGGTGCAACTGGCTGGTTAACCTTGCAGTGCTTCTCGGTATCTGTGCCGACGACCTCATCGGTAAGTTCTTCGGGATCTGGTTCCCGATCATGGCCTTCGTTTCCTCGGGATTCGAGCACTGTGTCGCGAACATGTACTTCATTCCTGCCGGTCTCTTTACCCAGGCATTCATCACCGACCCGACCAAGATAAACGCCGGGCTGACCTGGGTCACGATGTGGACAAACAACATCATCGTTGTGACCATCGGCAACATCGTCGGCGGATTGCTCTTCGTGGGTGTCCTCTACTGGGTAGCCTTCCGGAAGGAAATCGCCGCACTCAAGTAACTGGGATTGAATGAGAATTGGAAAAGTCGAGGTAAAGGTCTCCATCGTCGCGGTTGCGGTGGTGGCGGTCTTCGCCATCTTTTTAGCATACGCATATTTCGTGAGCGGAGATTCCCGGATCCTGTTATGGGGTGTCCCGACGCTGGTTCTGCTCTTCGTGATACCGATCGGTCTCAATTACATGAGCCAGAGCGAATATGCCGCGGTAAGGCCCGAGTATGAACGTGAAGCACGGCCTGTCCGCATCAAGATGATCAATCTGAACATGGTCGGCGAACCCGTAAGGATCGAGGGTGTCGTCGAGAAGATCAGGTTCCAGTTCCTGAACAGGCCATCCTATATCGTCGCAGACCGGAGTGGCGAGATATCGGTGAAGTTATTCACCCAGCCCGAAGAGAAGATCAAGGTGGGCGATGTTGTGGAAGTCCTAGGAATGGTCATCAAGCGGTATATCGCGACAGGAGACGCGGTAGTAAACGGTGTCTCCATAAAAAAGATCAATAAAACGATCGAAACGAAAAAGAAAATACAGGGTGAAAAATAGTTTCCCCTGCATTATTCCCTTCGAATCCGGAAATCTGTTCTTTTTGCTGAAATTACCCGGAACATCGTACTCTTCCCGGATCTCCCGGAATTTTCAGGTGACTGCCCGGAACGCACCGGACGAGGGTTTCGCCAGGGGGTGTACAGTCATTTCACACAAAGTACGATATGCGATACCCGAAGTTTCTAGGAACGCCGGTAACGTGCCCGAAATTTCAGGAGTCATATTCGGACAGGGACTGTGCGGGCGTTACGATCGCTAACTCTTATACTCCGGTTGCGATATTAGTATGGTGAATTCATGTCGAAAAGGGCTGTAGATGCGGTATTTCAGGGTATGTTCCTCTTCACCGACCTCCGGGTCATGCTCCGGGAGACCGCCCCCGCTCACACGCTCGACCCTTCCGGACGGGAGAACGCGGAGAAGATCCTGGCAAAGATAGAGACCCAGGTCAGGATCCTCCGGGAGGAACTGCTCAAATGAAGTGTGCAGGACCGATCGATGTCCGGGATGTGGACGAGTCCTCCATCAATATCGATCCTATCCAGGTAGGCGGAAGGCTGACCGCCGAGGCAATGAAGGCTGTGATCGCCTATGGGGACGGGTATTCGGTTTGCGATAACTGCCGTAAACCGTTCCGCCTCGACCAGATAAAAACCCCCCCGGTCGACCAATTTCATAACGACCTGGCAGCATTCCTGAACATGGACGTCGCCCGGGTAGTCCCCGGGGCACGGAGGGGGTTCCAGGCGGTGGCCGGTACCTACGTGAAAAAAGGAGACCCTGTGCTGATCACCGCACTCTCGCACTATACCGAGGTTCTTGCGGTCGAGGGAAACGGCGGTGTGCTCCGGGAGATCCCGGGAAGAGAGAACATCATCACCGCGGACGCCGCGGCGTCCACCATAGAAGAAGTGAATAGAGAGTTCGGCCGGCCTCCGGTGCTGCTCTTCCTCGACCATTTCGATTACCAGTACGGCAACGAACACCAGGTGAAGGAGATCATCCGGGTTGCACACCGGTATGACATCCCGGTACTCTACAACGGGGCCTATACCGTGGGGATCATGCCTGTCGACGGGAAAGCGTTGGGTGCAGACTTTGTGGTGGGATCGGGGCACAAGAGTATGGCGGCTCCCGCCCCGTCAGGAGTCCTTGCGACCACCGGGGAGCGGGCAGAAGAGGTATTCCGCACCACGATGACGAAGACCGACAAGACCGGCCGTACGTTCGGGGTGAAGGAAGTGGAGATGATGGGCTGCACCCTGATGGGGGTCACCCTGATCGGGATGATGGCCTCATTCCCCCGTGTCCGGGAACGGGTCACAAGGTGGGAGCAGGAACTCGCCAACGGAAACCTGGTCGTAGAGGCGCTCCGTTCTATCAGGGGCACGAAGATCAGGTCGGAGTTCCCCCGGAAGCATACCCTGACCCGGGTGGACTCACTGGACTCTTTCGACAAGGTTGCACAGACTCACAAAAAGAGAGGGTTTTTCTTCTCCAGCGCCCTGAAAGACCGGGGTATCGCGGGGATTATCCCGGGAGCGACCAAAGTGTGGAAATACAATACATACGGGATGACCAGGGCCCAGGCCGAGTACCTCGCCAGGTCATTCACGGAGATCGCAGAAGAGAACGGGTTGACGGTCGGGTGAGCGGCCTTTCAGTCGGCCGGTCCGGAGAGAGAGACCCCGACGAACCGCTCCACGACCCATTCGTTCCGGACCTCGGGGTGGAACATCACTCCCCACCACGGTCGTTCCCTGGAGAGGAACGCCTGGATACAACACCCCGACCCTGCGAGTTCCGTGCATCCCGGCGGCAGGGTCACCCCGAAGTTGTGGAGTTCATAGGCAGGGAATATCCTTTCATCACCGAGAACCACGTCCTTTTGTGTGACCTTCACCTCCGTCATACCTATTTCCGGTGCCCGTACCACTTCTCCTCCGAGCAGGCGGGCAAGCACCTGCATCCCGGCGCAGATGCCGAGAACGGGGATGCGGGAGCGTTCGAGCCAGCAGAACCGATCCGGATGCTCCAGGTACGAATTGTCTTTCAACGCGGTACCACAGAGTATTATCCCTGAAATCCCGGTCGGGAGGGAATCCAGGTCTGAATAGTGGATTGTCTCCGCTTCACCCCCGCTTTTTTCCACTATCCGGCGGATCGGACTTACGAACTCAGGAAAGGAGAGGGATCCTTCCCGAAAGCAGAGGTCGAGGAGGAGGATCATGACCCCCCCCGGGCGGCCAGGGCACCATGGAACGAGGCGTTGCGGGGAGTATTCTCTCGCGATATTGAGGTTCCGGCCACACGGGTGAACGCACGGGGAAAACACGGGATATTCATTTATCCTCCAGCTCCGCCCGCGTCACCCGGATGACCCCATTGTGATTCGCATACTCGGGGGCGGCCTCGTAAATCCTGATCCTCTTTCTAAAGAAGGGAGCATCGAGGACCAGTGTCTCGAACTCTCCTCCTTCCCCGGTCAGCGAGACCCTCCATTTCCCGGAGATTGCACGCAGTTCGTCGATCACTTCCCGGGTAATCTCCCTCCCGAGCCATGTCTCGTCAAAAGGGGCTGCAAAGACCCCCGCTATGATCACCCGGAACCCTTCCGTAAAAAGCGATTCCATGTACTTCTCCTGGTCGGTATGCCAGAGCGGATTGAAGCACCAGAGGTCCAGGCTGTTGCAGATCTTCTGGACTCTTGTCGCCTGGTACACTGACAGGATGGCCCCCGTCACCACCCCCTCGATCCCGTACCGCTCCACTGCACACTCCAGAGCGCGTTCAAGATCCTCGAGCTCGTTTTCCTTCTCCCCGGCCGTCTCCACCTCGACCAGGGGAAGGCCGGCCGCTTCGGCCTGGAGCGGAACCAGGTGAACGTTCGGGGTGTGGAACATGTAACTCTCGGGGTTCGCCGACCGGATACTGATCAGGCATGCCACCTCCTCCTCCCTCATGGCACATCCGCAGGCGTAGAGCGAGTCCTTCCCTCCCGAGCAGAGCACCCCGAGTTTCATGCAGTCCTCACGCCTCATCTCCGGTTCGTATCCGCGCCTGCGGCACAGGAGTCAGGAATCCGGATCGCGAACTTCTCCTGCTCCCGCGGTGTCCGGCGATCCTGATGCGGTGCGAACCGGCGTGGTATACTACTTGTTCCCCGATGGTTATTTAAATACGGACCAATATCCTGATGAAGCAGGCCGGAAGGGCCCACCGCCCGCATCAGCTCCGGTTCTGCCGTTAAAAAAGAGGTTTGGGGTTATGGAAACGATCAAGGTCAGTTCAGGCGCATTCGAATCCGGTGAGCAGATCCCAGGCGAGTACACCTGCAGCGGGAAGAATATCTCGCCGCCCCTTTCCTGGTCGGACGTTCCGCCCGGGACGAAAAGCATCGTGATCATTCTTGAAGACCCGGATTCTTCCGGCGGGATCTTTTCACACTGGATACTCTACAATATCCCTCCGGATCACCGGGATCTCATGCCGGGGGTCGAGAGAAAGCCAGTGCTCATGGACGGCAGCCGGCACGGGCTGAACAACTATGGGAAGATGGAGTACGGCGGCCCCTGCCCTCCTCCCGGGAACCCGCACCGCTACTTCTTCCGGATCTTCGCGCTGGATACCGTGCTCGCCCTTCGGGCACCTGTGACCAGGAAGGTGATCGAAGATGCCATGGCAGGGCACGTGCTCGCGAAAGGTGAACTGATGGGGAAGTTCAGGAGATAGGATCATGACCGGAATATCCCAAGCACCCGGAGTTTCATGACAGAGATGAATCGCACCGAAACTGCGACATTCGCCGCGGGATGCTTCTGGGGCGTCGAAGCCTCGTTCCGCCAGATAAAGGGGGTTATCTCCACCCGGGTAGGGTATACGGGGGGGACAAAGGAGCATCCTACCTACGAGCAGGTGTGCTCGCATACTACGGGACACGCGGAAGCAGTGGAGATCGTGTTCGACCCGACGGTCGTCACCTACACCCGGCTGCTCGACGTGTTCTGGTCGATACATGACCCGACCCAGATGAACCGCCAGGGGCCGGATATCGGCAGCAATTACCGGTCGGCAATCTTCTATCACTCCGGGGAGCAGAAGGAGAAGGCCGGAGAGTCGCTGAAGAGGCAGCAGGACTCGCCGAGATTTGCGGGAAAGAAGATCGTGACCCAGATCGTCCCGGCCACCACCTTCTGGCCGGCGGAGGAATACCACCAGCAATTTTTCGAGAAGAGGGGTATGAAAGGTGGAGGGTGCCATATCTGAACCCCCTCTGACATGATTAATTTTGAAAAAATTACCGCGTGATCCCCCAGGACGCCCCGAATCACGTATATTCGTTCCTCTCACCGATTGTTTCCCGGCGCCGGACCGGAGCGAGGGCGGTCCTCCCTCCATTTTCAGTGTTCTCCCACGGTTCGGATCATCCGCCGGTTTACTTTCACGCTGCATTCGGCCCAGCCTGTTGAATCACTCAGTGCAATACCTGTGCATGGAACAGGACCCGCCCCCGGTCAGGTGCCCGTGCTGCGGCTCGGCATATACCTCGCCACAGAGAGGTTCTGATATGTGGGAGTGCCACCATGACCTCTGCCGGGCGGTCTTCCCGGTCCTTCCTCCATATCGGTACCGCGAAAGAGGTCAGATGGCGATCGTCGCCGAGGAAGAGCCGCCGTACTTCCCGGTAACCAGGCGTGTGGCTGATAAGCCCTGAATCAATATCCTGAAAATTTTTCCGCCGGCCTGTGGTGTGTGATCCGCACCTCCATTTGTATCGCGCCTTCGTGTGTCGCCGGCCTTCGATGAATTGGGCCCCTCATAACATCACAATCATGACCAGGACGAATATTCAGGCGGCCTATTTAAATTAGAAGAGAATCCGGGATATTTCAGACAATAATTTAAATACTTTTGCCCCAAATATTATATATCCCTCCAAAATCCTCTCTTCACTACTCAGGACTATGGCGGGAAGAGCCGGATCATCGTCCGGCACCCGGGCCGTGAATCTTCTCGCTGACCGGCCCGGTTTTTCATCGTGATTATGACCGTGTATCCGGGTCTGCATGCCGTTATGCCACGCCGCCATATCCTGTATACTCACGGCATTCATCCGAAACCTGAGGCAACCCCCCCTTGAAAGACCAGGAGGAGGGTCAGTTCAACGCTATGGGATGTATCGGGCCTTATGATGATCCAAGATAAAATAACGCACCTATACCGCTCACCCGCCCCTTCCCTCCTTTTTCGCGCACCAGAGGACAATACAGGTCCATGATATGTCCAGGATCTGATACGTCGATAGATGCTGAGCGATTCCAGCCGGGAGTCCACTTATTTTAAATATCGCGTTGTGAGTTGCCACAGCAGCGGGCAAATCCTTCCCAAACGTCACGATAAGAGGATTTCAGCAAACCAAAAAAATGTAAAAATTGTCGAGACGAATCAGGCGGCCACCATATAGGGTCGCATCATCTCGTTATCCTCGTGATCGAGGATGTGGCAGTGCCACACATATCCTGGTCCCGTCGTGGGATCGAACGGATACGCATTGCCGTCCTGCTGGGCCCACCGAATCCTGATTATGGTCACTTCACCGGGGTTCATCTGGACGGTATCCTTCCATCCTGTCTCGCTCGGGAGAGGCCCACTCGGACTTCCCTGCAGGTAGGGCGTAAGGTTGGGGACGTTGATCGTGGGGTGGCTGAGCGGTGGCTCCCCGTTGAGCGCAATCCAGTCGGTCTGGTAGGCATCGACGTTGAACGCCTGTCGGCTCACCAGCTGGAACTGCACCAGGTGGAGGTGGATGGGGTGGGTATCCATGGTCGGATTCACTATCATCCACTCTTCAGTGGTTCCCTGTACGGGGAGTTCGGAGACCGGGGCCATCCACTTCTGGCCGTCAAGGAGGATCTCCAGCGGGTTGTCGCCCGGATCGACGACTTCCTGGAGGGTCAGGATCCTGGTATTGACCGGGGACGGCAGATTGGGGAACGACCCCGTCAGAGTGGGGTTCAGTTCCGCCGGCAATACCGGCATCCCGGGCCCTGCGTTCGCGGTGACCGTGAACTGGATTATCTGTCCGGTCGTGGTAGGGTCTACAGGGTCCCCGGACGGATAGGGGGTACGGGCGTTATTCGTGAGAACCACGGTGGTTCCCGGGGCCAGGTTCGAGAAATCTATCAGGATGTCGGCACGTTCGCCAGGGGCAATCGTGAGTTCGGAGAGTTCTGCCGCGGTCTTGAGGTACCCGCCGTCGCTCCCAATCTGGGTGAAGTTCATCCCGTTCGAAAGGGAGAGCGTATAGAACCTGGCATTCGAGCCGTCGAGGAGGCGGAACCTGTATGCCGCACGGTCCACGTTCATGTTCGGCCATACCTTGCCGTTGACCATGATGGTATCACCGAAGAACTCGGGGTTCCAGTAGGGGTGCACGTCGGGAACGTTCCCCTCCGATGGGAAGAATATGGAACCGTCCGTGAGGAATGTCCGGTCCTGGATTGCAAGGGGCACCTCGTATTTACCCTGGGGCAGGATCGCCCCGACGGGGTCCGCCTCGTCCCGCAGCAGGTAGAACCCGGCAAGACCGGACATTACGTTGATGCGGGTGATGCCGAGTGCATGGTCATGGTACCAGAGCGTAGTTGGCTGCTGGCTGTCGGGATAGACGTATACCGCGGAATTTAGATCCGTCGGTTCCTCGGTCCGGTAGTCCATTCCGTGAATGCCGGTCGAGGTAAACCATTGTTCCGGCCCCCCGTCAGATGTGGACTGGACCTCGGCACCATGAAGGTGGGTTACCAGCGGGACCGGGTACTGGGCCTGCTCGTATCCTGGCGGGTAGAGATTAAACGGCGGGAGCGGGTGTGCCATCTGATTCGGGTTTGCCCAGTGGATCGTAGGGTCGACGGCGAACAGATGCGGCTCGGTAATCTGGTTTTCCCATTTTACCGTTATTGGGGAACCCTTTTCTGCTTCAAATGTCGGCCCCGGGGAGTTGCTGATAAACCCAAGGGACTGGCCTGTCACCGCATCCTTCGTCTGCCCGCCGTATCCCCAGACCTCGGAGGCGGGGAGCGGAGAAGGCAGGATCTGCTGGGTAAAACTCGACATGGTCACATCATATTTTCCATCCTCGCCCGGGACATAGACCGGTGGTGGACCATCGATCTGGTTCACCCATTTGGGAATGCTGTGGGGGTCGAGTGGTTGGGGAGGGACCGGTGCCGGGTTGATGACCTCGATAACCCGCGAGGCCGTATCAGTCCTGTCCGCCCCGGTCACGGTGAGGCTCACGGTAAAGTTCCCCGGTGTATTGTAGGTATGGACCACGTTCTTCTCGGCCGGGTTGGTGACCTCCTGGAACTGCCCGTCGCCGAAAATCCAGAACCAGCGTTCAGGTTCGCCTATGGTGTTGTCCGTGAACCGTACGGTGAGCGGGACCGTCCCCCGTTCGGGCATGGCGGTAAAGTGCGCTGCAAGCGGGCTGGTAACGACGATGGTCTTCGAGGTCGCACTGGTGCCCGAGAGCCCGGTCACGGTGAGGGTAACGGTGTAATTCCCAGCCACGGGGTAGTTGTGGATCGGGTTCCTGCTCGTGGAGATCGTACCGTCACCGAACTGCCATGTCCACCTGATAGGCCGGTCCGTTGACATATCGATGAATGCAACCGAGAGCGGTGCGGTGTTATCGGGGTTGCTGGTGGTGTAGGTGAATGCCGCCTGCAACCCTTCCTGCACGTTTATGTACCTGTTCTTGGTCTCGGTGCTCAGCCCAGACGGGTTGGCTGCAATCAACTGGACGCTGTAGGTCCCGGCCTGGGTATAGACATGGACCGGGTTCTGCTCGGTGGACATTCCTCCGTCACCGAAGCTCCAGGTCCAGTTGGTCGGGTCACCGGTGGACTGGTCCAGGAACTGGACGGCGAGCGGGGACATCCCCGCGGTGGTGTTGGCGGTAAACGCCGCGACCGGCAGCGACCTGACAGTTATCAGACCGTATTTGGTGAGCGTGTCGGTTCCCGCCGGATTGAGGACGGTCAGGCTGACATTATACACACCTGCCTTTGTGTAGAGGTGATAGGGGTTCTGCTGTATGGAGAAGCTGCCGTCACCGAACTTCCAGGTCCACTTGGTCGGGTTGCCGTCCGAGGTATCGGTGAAGTGGACCAGGAGCGGTGCCGTGCCATCGGTGGGCGCCGCGGTGAAGTTGGCAATCGGCCGGGTCACCACGGTGATGTAGTCGTACTTTGTAAGGGTATCGGAGCCGCCCGCGTTGAACACGGTGAGTGTGACGTTGTAGACTCCCGGTGCGTTGTAGGTGTGGATCGGGTTCTGCTCGTAGATACCTGCGAGCGTGCCGTCGCCGAAGTCCCAGACCCAGACCGTGGGGCCGTTCAGCGAGTCATCCGTAAACTGTACCGTGAGCGGCACCGTTCCCAGCGTGGGGTTCCCGGTGAACGCCGCCACCGGCGGGGGCGGGGTGATGGTGAACCCGTTGGGCAGGGATCCCGATTTGCCGTCGGTGTTGGTCACGACCACGTTCCACAACCCGGTCATCGCACCGGACAGGTCGACCGTGCAATTGATCAGGTTCGCACTCTGTACGGTGACGCCCGAGGCGACGATATCGGGCTGCCCGGTCCGGGTCAGTTTCACCGTCGCTCCGGGCAGGAACCCGGTACCCTGAAGGCTGCCGATGTCCACCGAGCGGTCGTTCGGACCCTTGTTCGGGGAGATCGAAGTCACCGTGGGCGCGGGGTTCTGCACCGTGAACCCGTTCGGCAGCGTGCCGGACTGGCCGTCATCGTTCCTGACCACGACGTCCCACGGGCCGGTCATGGCACCGGCGAGGTTGAAGGTGCAGGTGATCTTGCCCCGGTGGACCACGGTCACGTTGGTTGCGGTGATATCGGACTGGTTTGTCTTTTCCAGGGTAACCGTCGCACCGTTCCGGAACGCGGTTCCCGCGAGGTCGGTGATGAACACCGGGCCGTTATTGATCCCGGTCGGCGGGGTGATCGAGGTCACCGTGGGCGCCGGATATACCACCAAAAATCCATCATTAAGGGTTCCCAGCTGATCGTCGTCGTTGGTCACCACCACGGTCCACGGCCCTACAACCGCGCCGGTAAGGTCGAGGTCGCAGGTGATCTGGCTGCCGCTGACCCGGGTCACGTTGGTCGCAACGATCGTCGGTTCACCGGCTTTGGTGAGGTTTACCGTAACCCCCGGCTCGAACCCGCTTCCGGCGAGGTCGGTGATGGACACGGTCTGGAAGGTTATGCCCTGATCAGGGGTGATCGAGGTGATCGAAGGTGCCTGCGGGTAGTAGACAATAAATCCGTCGGGCAGGGTCGCCGACTTGCCGTCGGTGTTCTCCACCACCACGTCCCATGGCCCGACCTTCGCTCCGGTCAGGTCGAAGAAGCAGATGATCTTGGTGCTGGTGACCACCAGGCCCTGGCCAACAATATCAGATTCGCCTGTTTTGGTCAGCTTCGCCGTGATCCCCGGCAGGAACCCGGTCCCTGACAGGTTGAGGATCGGCACCAGCCCGTCGTTTGTCCCGTACGCGGGGTCGATGCCCGTAACTGTGGGCGCCGGGTTGGTCACGTTGAACCCGTTCGGCAGAGTACCGGTCAGACCGTCGGGGTTCTCCACCGTCACGTCCCAGGACCCGGTCGCCACGCCGGTGATGTCAAAGGTACAGGTGATCGAGGTCGGGTCGACCACAGTCAGGCCGGTGGCCACGATATCGGGCTGCCCGGTCATGGAGAGTTTCGCGGTCGCTCCGGGTAAAAATCCGGTTCCCGCGAGATCGCTGATATACACCGGTGCGGTGTTCACTCCCTCGGACGGGGTGAGCATGGTGACCGTTGGCGCAGGGTTGGTGATATTGAACCCGTCGACCAGGGTGGCCGACTGGGCGTCGGTATTCTCCACGGTCACGTTCCAGAGACCGGCAGCCGCATTGGTGATATCGAGGGTGCAGGTAATGGTCGTCGAATTCACCACGGTCACGCCGGTGGCGACGATGTCCGGCTCTCCCGTGCGGGTGAGCGTAACGGTCGCTCCGGTCACGAACCCTGTCCCTTCAAGGTCGGTAACCACCACGGGCCCGGTGTTTACCCCGGTATCAGGTGTTATTGAAACGAGCGTCGGCGGAGGGTTGGTCACGGTAAAAGCCGCCGGTAGGGTTCCGGACTGGCCGTCGTTATTGGTAACCACCACGTCCCACGCGCCGGTCGCAACGCCTGTAAGGTCGAAGGTCGCATTCACCTGCGTGCCGCTCATCCGGATCACGTCCGTTCCCGGGATGTCAGGCTGCCCGGTCATGGTGAGGGTGACCGTGAGGTTGTTCTCAAAGCCCGTGCCGCTGATGTCCGGAATGACGATGGGACCGTCGTTCACGCCGGTCGACGGCGTGATCCCGGTCACTACCGGGGCCTGCGGATAATAGATAGTAAACGCACCCGGCAACGTGCCGTTCTGGCCGTCGGGATTGTCCACCACCACGTCCCAGACACCCACCGGCTGGCCGGTAAGGTCAAAGAAACACAGGATCTTATTCGGTTGCACGATCGGGCCGTTGATCGTCGCGATCGGCGTCTCCCCGGTCTTGACCAGCGTAACGGTCGCACCGGTCATGAAGTTCGCACCAGCAAGGTCGGTGATGCCTATCACGCCGTTGTTAATGCCACTCGAGGGAGTTATGCTGGTAATCACCGGCGGAGGATACGTGACCCTGAACGCGTTCGGCAGCGTCACGCTCTGGCCGTCGGCATTGGTCAGCACCAGGTCGTACAGGCCTTCATTCCGGCCGTTGAGGTCGAAGGTGCAGACGATATCGGTCGCATTGCCCGAAACCCCGGTCCCCACGATTGTCCCGTAGGTGACGTTCGTCAGGTTTACCGACGGCGAGAAGAAGTTCGCTCCCGATATGGAAGCTCCTACGCTGCCCGTGTTGATCCCCGACGCGGGAACTATCCCGTAGAGATAGGGCGGCGGGTTCACGATCGTAAACCCGTTCGGCAGTACCGCACGGGTTACATTCGTGGGGTCGTTCACCACCACGTCCCAGGGGCCGTACCTTTTCCCGGTAAGATCCATTACACAGGTGATCCTGGTAGGATCGGCCACGGTCACATACATACCCGGGATGTCCGGGTATCCGCTACGGTTCAGGAGTACCGTCGCATCCATCGGGAAGTCGGTACCGGAAAGATTCGTTATGAACACAGTCCCGTTGTTTAGCCCTGTCCCGGGAGTTATGCCGTTCAGGCTGAGCGCAGCCGATACCGGCACCCCTACCAGCACCAGGAGCAATAAAGGAACCGCGTACCTTACACATCTTGAATGGCTCATAGGTCACCTTAGTTGCAACTACATTTTTCTTTGGCGAGATCTCGAAAGAGCCGGTATTTCGGCTCCAATCCCCCCTGATAAATGTATCTATCGTTACGTCTCTTGATAGATATATAAATCTTTCTCATATTTTTAATAGATATCCGGGCTCTTTTTGACATTATACGCACTCAAGGCAACTGGATCCGAGTACCCTTAACGTACCTCATTCAATATTCATTATGGAGATTATCATAGAGTTGAATTTAAAAATTTTCGCTATATTTTTGTAATTTTTTCTAAGTTCATGACAGCTTAACCTTAAATTTTTTTGAAAAGAAGACAATTCTTACTAATAGTAAAAAATAAAATTATTTTGCTCGCCGAATTACGATGTACCCTTAAAATGTCATTCGTTTAACCCAGAAAAAATACGCGACCAAAATGCGTTCCGACACCATTTTCAGAGATATCCAGGAATTCCCGATCGCATGCGAATCCGAAGATATCTTAACTTTCAAACTAGCAAATTCGGATCCGAAAAAAGGAGACAACAATGCAGAGAATAAGGAAAATTCAGGAAAGCATGGTCCTCAATACGAAAATCTGTCGCAGATCCTCGGTTTCCGTAGGACCTGACTGTCCGGAGGGTCTTTTCCGGCGTCCCATGCCTCGGACTTCCTGTAGTAGGCATCCCTTACCGTGGGCGTAAAAACCTGCACCATCAGGTCCTTATTAATATCCCACAACCACCGTGTCCTCACTATAATTCCTCCCCGGTGGAGTGCCTTCGCATAGTTCACCAATCCGCGGTTGAGAATTTCCTTAATCCCGGGTTACCCGGAAACCCCCCCTTGGGACGCGGATCTCAAACCGGGCTCCGTTCCCGGTCATCCCGGTCTCTGAAATGGTGATACCCGTGAGGGCAAGGATCTCCCGCGTGAGGAACAGCCCGAGGCCGGTATTTTTCCCGTATGCCTTATCGAAGATCTTCTCTTTCTCACCGGACGGGATCCCGGTACCGTTATCCTCGTACATGATGAGATACTCTTCTCCGGAGAACGTTCCCGTTATCCTTATCCGGGATACAAATCCCCCGTGACGAAGCGAGTTATCGACCAGATTGTAAAAGACCCTTCCGAACATGGGGTCCGCAAACACAACGACCTCAGTGAGCGCAGGGTCGATGGCGACTATGGTGCGGCTTTGCGCCGGCAGGTCCGCGGCTATCGTGGATCTGACATTCTGCCACCGTGCGGAATGAAGACCGAGCGTCTGGTAGTCCCGGGTAAACTCGATCTGCCCCTGGAGGACGTCGGCGTAACGTTCCGCGTCTTCCAGGTAACGGTCGCTCCTTTCCGGAAGGCCACTTGTTCGTGCGAGCTCGATCGATCCGACGAGCGCCGTGAGGGTATTCAGGACATCGTGGCGGATTATCGAGGTGAGGAGCTGGAGTTTCTCGTTCGATCGCCTGAGTCCCAGTTCGGTAAGGTGGCGTACGTTGCTGTCGTGGAGCATCAGGATAGTCCCCGCAGGGAGATTGTCGGGATCGTGAAGAGGGATGTGCCGCAGATCATAATGATACGGCGCTCCGTCCAGGGAAAGGGTAATTGTCATGGAGTCCTGGGGAACTGATCCGTCCCCGGCCTGCGCACCCTCCGGCAGGACCCGCCCTGCGGGCTGCCCGATAAGGTGCTCCCGCTCTTTCCCAAGGATTCTGGCAGCCGCCGGGTTCGCCTCGACGATCAGACCCTGAATGTTGAGGATGATCACCCCGTCGGTCATCCGGTTGATGAGCGTCGGATATGCGACAGGGGTAAGCGTGAGGAACTGATAGCGGGACGTCGCAATATATACCCCGGCAGCAGTGACGACGAAAGCGAGAAGGCTGAGCGCTATTGCGAAGGAAGACCCCGGCAGGAAGATGAGGCTTAAGTGAATGAAGAACGGCAGAATGAAGGCTGCCATGATCGCGGTGATCTGGATCCGGTATATCGGCGGAGAATTGAAGAACCTGCTCACGACCAGGGTCACTCCGGCAATGATCAGAACGGATGAGTAGATTACCTGGAGCCAGAAGACGGGGCCCGGTGTGAACGAAAAAAATATCCTGTCGTCAATCACGACCGGGACCAGATTCGAGGCAAAGAAGGGATGGAACGGCGAGGTCAGTGCAGTTGCGAATATCAGGAGGGGGACTGCGCTCGTCAATGCCAGGATGCGGAGGGTGATCTTCTGGATCTCGCCGATATAAAGGAGAATGAAGAAGAACGAAAGGATCGGCAGGAAGAGACGGAATGGCAACTCGAAAACAATCAATGCCAGGCTCGCAGCGGGATCGGTTATACCCAGGGAGAGGGTAAGCAGGAACGAGTAGATGGATGCGCATGCCAGTATCACCACTGCAACACGGCCGACGATCGTGGAACGGAACCGCCAGGACAGGATTCCGGTGAAAACAAGGATGACCGTGGCAATGAGGCCGGCATATACCAGTGGAGTAAAAGAAAAAAATGACATGGAACCGTCGCCTGCGCACCTGCAGTGATAATTAACCGGTGGGAACGGCTTCGGAATAATGATTGTGCTTTCTTTGGCGTGTGATGATTTTGGGATTCGCCTGCATGAAGAGGGATGTCGCCGGGGTCATCGGTGTCCCGGGGACGGCCGGCCGGAAAAATTGTTCCGGCCTGCACCTCATTCCGGATACGCAACGATCTGTTCCCTGATATCCGACGGCCCCTTCATGATCTGGGCGATGTTTTTCCATTCCGACCCGGACACGCCTCTTGTCACCTCTACAATGTTATACGATGCAAGTTCCCGGTCACCTGCCGTGTTTACCGTGAGATCCCCGCTGGCACCGGTGTAGGTATCCAGGTGGTGGACCAGCGAACGGGCGAGCTGGTCCCTGTCCGCCCCCCCCGGGGTCTCTTCCCGGACCTCCATAACGACCCAGAGAGTATCATAGAGTGCGATTGCGCTGCCGTCCGGTTCGCGCCCCAGCCGGGCCGTTATCCGGGTGACAACGTCGCTATCCCTCTCCAGGATCGGGATGCCCCAGATCATCCCGGTCATGTTCACCGAAGAGGCGAACCGGGCGGCGGGAGAATTTCCGGTGAGCGAGGGATCAAGAGTGTTCCCGTCGCTCCCGAACCAGCGGACCATGGAGAGATTCGGGGTTTCCGCCGCCGCTCCCATGATATCGCCGATCTCGTTGAAGGTGACGGCATAGATCCCGACCCGGTCAGCCCCATACTCTGCCATCGCTTCGCCGGTGATCACGTCCAGAGAGGAGACCGCGGCCTGATAATCCGTTGTCGACGGGTCGTAGCGGACTCCGTCGAGAGCGGTCCCTCCTCGGGCGGAGAAGGCGGAGCCCGTCAGGTTAGAGAGGCTGTCACCCCATACATCTCCCCGCCAGACGGGTATAACCACATCCACGCCTTCAGAGTCGAGATATGCCGCCATAAATTCTCCCTGGGCCGTATCGTCGGAGATCATCCGGTAGATTGAATCGTCCGGGATAGCGAGAGAAGGTGCGGTGCTCCCGGATGAGATGGCAATCATCCGGTTCGCATCGGTATAGTTCTTTATCGCAGATACCTCGGCACTTCCGAGGTACCCGATCACGAAGCTCCTGTTGACCGCATGGACCTGACCGGCCAGGGAAAGTGCGGTGGACGGGTCAGACCCTGCATCGTGGATGACGACCTGCACTCTTGCAGGCGAACCGATCCCGGCATAATAGCGGTTGATATCGTCCTGTGCGGTAAGCAGGGCCGCCTGCGATGACTCCCCAAGCGATGATCCCACACCGGTGAGGTCGAGGATGGCATCGACCTGGACTATACCCGGCCCCGAAGTTGCGGCCGGGGCCCCGGTATCATCCGGTGCAGTACCCGTGCAGCCGCAAAGGAGGACGGCTGTCAAAAAAATACACCCGATAAGGACAGGATAACGCATACAGTGAACATTCATTGAGGGATGTTAATAGTTTTCGAATTTCTATCTGTGCGGCCGGGTGTGGCCGGTGGTATTCCCGTTCATTTGCACTACGCATAAAACAGGAAGGATGTCTGGTTCATGCTCCAAAACAAATATCTCCCCGATCGGCTACGGTAGGGATATGAAGAGGGCCTTCATTCTTCTCCTCGTCGCCCTTGCAGGGATCACCCTCCTTTCGGGGTGCGTGAACAGCCCGCAGGGCGAGCCTGCTCCGGTCGTGACACCGCTTCCGCCGGAGGAAAAGCCCCATTATAATATCGGGATCGACGCCGATTATCCACCTTTTACCTACCGCGACAGCACGGGAAATTTTTCGGGTTTTGATATCGATTCCGCCCGCTGGATTGCCGAACGCGAAGGATTTACCGTGGAGTTTGTCCAGATCCCGTGGGATACCATCATTCCCACCCTCCAGGACGGCCGGATTGATATGATCTACTCCGGAATGGCTATCACTCCCGAGCGTCAGAAGGAAGTCAATTTCACGATACCATATTACACCGTCAACACGAGCATGGCGGTCCGTTCAGGCTCCAATATCACCCTGCAGGATCTGTATGACGGCAGGATACGTGTAGGCACCCAGTCAGGGTCGGCGGATGTGACCTGGGTCGAGAGCACCCTGATACGGACCGGGAAGATGCCTGCCGCATACCTTGTCCTCTACCCGGATCTCGTCACTCTCACCGGGGGTCTCCTCGAGGGACAGATCGATGCATCGCTTGCCGATACGCCGTCACAGGAGAGACTGATCGCGGGAAAAGACCTGGTGATCGTGGGAGAGATCCCCACAGACGACCGGTACGCAGTTGCCGTCCGGAAGACCGATCCGAAGCTCCTGTCCACGATGAACGACGGGCTTCGCCGGCTGATGGCTGACCCTCACTGGCAGGTGCTTCTTAATAACTACGGGCTTTCACCATAGGGCCGGGCACCCTTCTTCTCCGGGAGTATGCGGAAAACAGGTCGTGCGGTAGTGGACCGTTCCCAGATCCTTCAGCCTGAAGGTTTTTTCTCCTTCAGGGTATCTTTTCGCACGATTTTCATCTCGCAGTTGCGGTCTCCCATGCACATGCTTCGCACGAACCGGAGGGTATAGCCGGGGTTGAGTGCCTCCGTGGTGGTGATTGCAAAGGCAAGGCACCTGGAGAACAGATGTGCAGGTTCCCGGGTCATCTCCGTGTCGCGGGTAAGGAACGGGCACCGTTTTACCATGACCACCGCCCGCTCTCCCTCGAAGTACACCTGTTCGTCCTTTACCTCGGGCCCGAAAAACAGGGAAAATACCGTCATCATGCTAGACGCGATCTCCCGCGAGTTCCCTGCAGGGAGGGACAAAGATCGGGCTACCTGGGCTGCTTCGGCTCCGAGGTGCACCCAGATGTCCTGTTCAAGTCTGTCGTAGTCTTTCCCGAGGGCGGGACGGAATGCCATGTCATACATCACCGGGAACGAAGACGCTATCCTGGCTGCAATCTGCCATTTTACTCTGTCAGGAATATCAGGAGCGGCCATTCCTCATCAAGTTCTTTTTCGCCCGCGGGGGTTAAAATATTAGGTATCGGTCAATGCCGGGAAATAACGCTTCCCTCTTCTGAAGGAAAAGAGCGATCGAACCGCCGCCGTGAGCTCCCGGGTCACCATTACGCGGGAGGCGAGGCTTCATTGCTTGGAACGGTTTGCGCATAACAGGAAGGGGGCCACGCCAGGCTTATTCGCGGGATCTGCCGAGAATGGATTCTGTGTCCTGACCCTGAGCCCGTATCCTCGTGATATTCCTGGCGACCGCTGACGGAGACGCATTGGCGTAGCAGTAGGTGCAGAGATGGGGACATGTGCTGTACTGGCCGATGTCCTTCGCGACAATACACCCGCAACTGCTTCGCTGCCCGGGATCCTTTAATGCTCGCAATCCCCTGATGAGACCTTTTTCGGTGACGGGTGCGCTCAAAAAATCCATGAGCGGAGAGTCATGAGGGAATTCGGATATGATCTGATGGTAATTTATACACGATCCACCGGCTATCCCGAACCTGGTACAGTCCCAGGGTTCTCCACAGGCGGAGATGGTAAAGTTCCATCTCTGGTTCAGTTCTGCGAGTCCCCTGCAGAGTGTCTCGATCTCGTCGGCCGCAGGTTCGCGGACATCTGCGAACCCTGCAGATGCAAGATTCCGCCGGACCCGCGGATATCGTGCGATATCGATGAAACTGATGATCATTCTCCCGGTCGCCCCGCGGAGTGCATCCCCAGCATCCCCAATCCGGACAAGAATCTCCTCGGCGTCGATCGAACGGGACAGGAGAATCGGGTCGTATCTCCATACCATTCGCCCCTTCCCTATCCGGTCTGCGAGCTCTGTGAAGGATGCGATCCGTTCTTCCATATCCGGTACGCCTGGTTCAAGCCGTTCCTTTTCGTAGTCGTTCAGGGTATACTGGAAAAGATAGGAGAAACCGCCCGCATCGAGGTCGGGAAGATATTCGAAGAACGGTGCGGGGTTTTTCGTCCAGAAAACGATGAGCCGGGTTTTTTGGAACGAAACGTACTCGGTCTTCCCGGAAAACGGGTTGACACGGGCCGCGTACCCTTTCCTGAGACGTTCCGCAAACCAGTTGCCGTAAAACGCAGGGATATCAGTAGATCGGCTTGCGGACACGATCACCGGGGCAACCGCATCGCGGGACAATATTCCCCCGGGGGCTTTTATCTTCACCCGCTCCCACCCTTTCCTCCAGGCCATCCAAATGAAATGTGAGGTTCGGAGCTATAGATAGATCGCGATGGTGACCTCCCCAGCGGCCCGCCCTGGGGGTTCTCCAGCCTGATGCCGCACCCCGGAGCGAATAAATAAGCCGGGGACGAGGACAATTTCCACGGGTGGAAATAATTAAATAAATATATCCAAATCCAACGCCAAACATAATAGATATCAGAAATCCCCGACGTAAAGGAGTCCGCGGAATGGGTGTCAGGTTTTTCAGGGGACAGCGAACACGCTTTGAACATGAGTTCCGGCAGCAGAAAGAGATCGCACGGGTGCTCCGGAAAGAATTCCCGCACGAGCAGGTCTACCTGATCACCAATGTCCTGGTCGCGAACGGCCAGATAGACTGCATTATTCTCACCAGAAACGGCCCTGTCGTCCTCGACCTCAAGGCGTTCAAAGGAGAGATACGTGGCAGAGAGAACGGGAAATGGGAGGTGAGCGCAAAGGATGGGGATATCCCCCTCCCGAACCTTTTTTCACAGGCCCGGATGCACCGCCAGGATTTTATCGACGTGATGATCCCGATCACCCGGAAATATTTCCCGCACATCGGGGAGCAGAACCTGCGGAAGATCGGCTCCTGGCTCTATTTTTGTAAAGGGAGCACGTATCCCGAGGGACAGATCGATTTCCGCCGGGTGAAATGGTTCCGTATCGTCACCGCGGAAGACCTCACCGAAAAACTCCGCTTCATAGACTCTGGATATACGTTCCGCCCCGAGGATATGGACGCCATCGTGCACGAACTCCGGCTCCAGGAATATTCCCTCTGGACCGACAGGCCCGTGGTCCCTCAGGCCGCAAAACCCGCCGCAAAGAGTAAACTTCCCGCAAAGAAATGGATCGCGCTGATCGTCCTGTTACTTGCCCTGGCAGTCCTCGTCGGGGTTGTTCTGGTCGTTCCCGGGCTCAAGGTGGCGGCGATAAACCTGTTGCAGGGTGTCCTCTCCATGACGGGAGGGGTCGTGCAGTCGATCTCCAAGGATGCCCTCAAGTCGAATTCCACCCCCTACGATTCCCAGCAGGCGATCGTGTACCTCAACGGGATCCGGGTCAACAACGCGATGGCCCCGGTCCCCTTCGAACAGGCTGCTTACGACCTTGCCATGGCAAGAGCACAAGATATGAACGGGTTCGGGTACCTCGGATACACAAACCCGGATACCGGGGAATCCGCGCCCGGGCTCCAGGAATTGTACGGTATATCCCCTCCCGACGAGGTGCGGGAGAGTGTCTACGGGCAGTGGAACGGGTACACCTACGGGATTGAGATCCAGGCGATCGATTCGTGGCTCTCGGACAAGGGGAACCATGAGCGGCTTATGGAACCGTATCAGGGCGCCGCCATCGCCTGCTCCGGGGGATACTGCTCATTCATCGGGGTATTACCCGGTGTTCCGGATGATCCCGGACCCGGCGGGAACATTACCCCTGCAGAGTAGATCCCTGTCCGTTCCCGTCTTCGGCGATCTCCCCGTTCCGGGCGGTGACCTGCCTGCACCGGGAGAGCGCCCCGGCCACCAGGTCGTCCATACCCAGCCGTTTCTCCAGGCGTTCCAGTTCATCCGAGGTGGTCTTTGTCGCGGGCATTCCCGGGACTGCCCTGCATCCCAGGTCGCCCTGCCGCTCCTGACGGAACGTGCCGATCTTCCTGGCCATGGTGATGGTGTCGTTCTTGTCATTCGCGATCAGCGGGCGGAGGACCGGCACCCTGCCGGCCGCACCGGAGATCGCCGCCATATTGGGAAGTGTCTGGGACGCCACCTGGCCGAGGTTGTCGCCGGTCACCAGGGCCAGAGCCCCTCGCTGCTCGGCGAGGAGGCTTCCCACGCGGAACATAAACCTCTTGCAGAGCACGCACCGGTAACGGGGAGGAACTTTATCCACCAGTTCCCGGTAAAAAAATTCCGCATCGCAGACGTTGAGGATAAACGGATAGCCCCGGCACCATCCCGAAAGAGTCGCATGATGGCGGAGCGCCATGGACAATACATCCGATCCCGCAAAGGCCCCTCCGTCGAAATGGAGGTGTTCCACTATGCATCCCCTTTTCATCATCAGCCACGATGCGACCGGGGAATCGATCCCCGACGAGAGAAGGGAGATGACCGGACCCTGGGTTCCCCAGGGCAGCCCTCCCGGCGCCGGGACAGGGTGATCGTAGACCAGCCCGCCAAACTCCCTGAGTTCCACGAATACCTCATAGTCCGGGGAATCGAGGTTCACGCGGAGACCACCGATGGCATCATAGATCCGGGACCCCGTGATCGCCCCCAGCTCCTGGCTCGTTATTCCCTCCACGCCCTGCCTCCGGGCCCGGACCGCGAAGGTCATTCCCGGAGAGAGCCGTTCTGCCGCGAGACCAAGGGCGGCTTTTGCAATCTCTTCCGGGTCGGGAGGGGTGAGTACAGCGACCGCCACCTCCACGACCCCGAAGACCCGGGAGAGCACCGCGGCAATCCTTCCGGGGTCCGGGCCATGGACCAGGATCCTTCCCCGGTGCACCTCGCAGGTATACACGAGCCCTTCCGATTCCATTGCGGCACCCATATTGCGAAGCAATGCTCCCGTGAACTGTCGTTTGACCGGTTCGCTCTTCAGGAACAGCTCACCATACCGGACGAGCACGACGCCGGGGAATTCCGGGGGATTTCCTCTACCCATTATAAGTAATGTTTTCATTCCTTTCCTGATAAGTCATCCCCGGTGTTCCTGACACCGTAATCCGGCGCTTTTGTGTGCCCGTGTATGGGATTATATAAAGCAGACAATTTCTCCAGTATATTAAATTTGTCAATCCACTCGTAATTCCGGGTAATCTCCTGATAATCTTTAAGATTCAAGAGATCATGTGTAACATAATGGCAAAGAAGAAGGCACCGAAGGAGACCGAACAGCCCCTGAAACTTTTCTATATCTTCTATAACCAGGAGCGGTGGGACAACTGGATCGCGACCCTTCGTGAATCGAGCTTCGAGGCCGCGGACGACAGCGAGGAGATGCCGGAAGGCTACCGGGTGCTCTACAACTTTTCCATGGACATCACCCTGGCGGTATTGAAGATCGTCAGACTCTACCAGAACCAGAGGTTCTCAAAGGAAGAGGCGCTGGAAAAACTGAACCAGGTCGAGGCAATCGTCATGAGCGAAGTCGCAGAGGACGAGCTGGAAGAGTACCTCGAATCGATCCAGCTCTCTATGCTGGTTCTCTTCGCCAGTTGCCGGAAGTTCCTCGAGGGGGAATATCCCACCGATATCAAGTCCCTGGTAAAAGAAGGGAAGAAAGCGATCGATGCCGACATGGAGAACGCGCTCGATATCGCAGCGAGCATCGGCGCGAACGTGATAAACGGTGCGTCATGTTGTGGTAAATACGTGAAAGACACGTTGGATCAGCCGACCCTGTTCGACGAATGGCTGATCGAGATCGAGAGCATGAGCGAGGCGATGGGCTCGCTGAAGAACTTCGACGAGGTCGCGGGAGAAGATTAGTGATCTCCGAGAAAGCCCGTTTCAGGTATGCGAGAAAACTGGAACGTGTGGCCGGGTTCCGGATCCCGGATCTCGCGTTCCACGGTGCCACGCTGGACGCGATATGCACCAGGCTGGATTTCGACCATCTCGATCACACGATGAGGGATCAGGTCCTCGCCTTCTTCAATGCATTTCTCCGCTGCAAGTGCAGGGAGAGCCCTCATTGCGGGTGTCCCGAGCGTAAATTCGCCAGGGAGATCATCGAACTCAGGGAGACCGGGCTCGACCACCGCCAGATCGCCTCCTACCTCCTCGAGGAGTACGGGATCGATATTTACCCGGCCGACCTCCTCAGTTTCCTGGAGGATTCCGTCCACGCGCTGGAGGCTATCCGGGACATCGCGGCACTCCGGAACCGGGAGGTCCTCCTCGCCAATGCGGAGGAGCACATCGCGCTCATCGAACGGTAAATCCCCTGGAAATTTCACGTTTTTTGACTGATTTTGAATTATCCGTAAAATAACAGCGAGATGCCGCACATCTTTTTTTTACCAGTTCGAAGGTCGGCGATCCCCTCAAATAGATCTTCTCCCAAGGTTGATCCGATGGGAAGATCGGAACTGGTGGTCACATGGGAGCACAGCACCGGTGCACCCCGGCCGTGCTACTGGGCGTACGATACCGCCAAGCCGTTCTCACTCCTGCTTGATGAGATCGGACCCCTCATGGCCCGGGATGGCATCTCAATTACACACGGGGAGAGCCTCGTCCCCGGAACCGGGAGAACCCGGATCCTGCTCAACGGTCTCGCGCTCGAAGACCTCCTTTCAGGGGTGGGGGCCGCACAGGACTATTGCCGGGCATCCCGGTGCATGGCGACCGGGGAAACCTACCGCCATGTAGTCCGGAAGGACGGCACCCCCTGCGAGGAGGCTCCCGAGATCTACTTCAGGAAGGCGATCCTTTTCGCCCTCGAGGAGCCGGAAAAGGTAAACGGCGGTCAGGAATATCTCTAAATGCAACTCCACACTACGGCCCGTCCAACAGTCGGAAATCCTCCGGCGCCATCCCGCAGCATACATGAATGCGTTGCATCGGAGGGGGATACGGACTGGGGAGTATCTCGGATCAGTTCGGGAGAATTTCATGCCAGAGCTGCCTGAAGTCGAATCGTTCAGGAAATATTTTGAGACCACATCACTGCACGATCCGATCGCCGGGGTCGAGGTGAGCAGTCCCTCGGTCCTCGGAGACATCACCCCGGAAGAACTCCGCCGGCGGCTTATCGGGATGGAATTCACCGAAGTCTCCCGAAGAGGCAAGTATCTCTTTGCCGCTACCGGGGACGATAATTCCGGACTGATTCTCCACTTCGGAATGACGGGGTTTCTTGCCTATTTTCTGGATATGGACGATGAACCGGGTCATGAAAGGGTGCTGATTACGTTCCTGAGCGGGTACCACCTCGCATTCGACGACCAGCGGAAATTCGGCAGGGTCTCATTTACAGAGGATGCGGAGGAATTTTTCCGGATGAAAAATGTCGGCCCGGATGCACTCGAACTCTCTCTGGAGCAATTCCTCGACCTGACGAAAAGACCTCGGCGACATATCAAGCCCCTGCTGATGGACCAGTCGTTCGTCTCCGGCGTGGGGAACATTTACTCCGACGAGATCCTCTACCAGGCAGGCATCCACCCTCTTACCACCACCGACATGCTTGATCGTAAAGAGAAGGAGAACCTCTACCGTACCCTGCACAGGGTCCTTGAAACAGCGGTGGAATGTGATGCCGATATCGACCGGTATCCGGATGACTGGCTCCTGAAACACCGGTCGTCCGGGGCAAAATGTCCGCGGGGGGACTGTACGGTCGAAAAAATACGGGTTTCCGGGAGATCAACGTATCTGTGCCCCTGCCGGCAGAAACGTGTCGGGGACTGGATGAAGTGCCGGAAATCATGAAAAAAAATCGAAGATTCCCGCTACGAACGGAATGGTCCCTCTTCGGCCCGGAAATTTTTAAAATCCTTACTTAAGCACGTTCGTTTCAGAAAAGCAGGGAGGGGGTACCTTCTGGCTCCCGGGACGATCCGGATGGCGGGTGTGGAACGCTACCCCCCCACAATCCGAACAAAGGGTGTGTGGAACAATAATTCATTCTCATTTTCATGCAGGATTTTTCAGCATCAGGTACATTGAACCTTCACCTGCTGACTATCTTCGATGGTTAGCAACTCGATTCCCCGATCAGAATAGTCGGCTCTCATATCGAGATGGATGATCGAAGAAACCACTTTCACTCTCAATTCGCCGGAATCGCTGTATCTTCCCGAGATTATGCCTTCGGTGGTAACCGGCAGGTTCCTTCCGTCAACCTCCTTTCGGTAATTGAGCATAAATCTCCCGATCACGATCTGTGAACTGCCAATCCTGCTCCTGTCCAGGATCTGGACCTCTCCTCCCCTCAGATCAATACCGTAGGGAACGAGTCGTTCCTGGCAGTGTCGGATCAGTTCCTGAGAGGAGACGGGCGGATTCTCCCGGGCAGCGCATAGCATCCTTGCGAGCAACTCTCCTAACAGTGGTTTCCAGTTGTCTCTCATCTGTCCCTGCACCCTCCTTCCGGATGCGTCCCGGAATTTTAGGGGGAGATAATAATTTGCAGACCGGGAAGCCATCGGGTCCTATCAGGTCGCGGTTGAGAGGGGTGAAGATGGCTTCCGACGAGATACACCCTGCCTGCACTAAGAAGTACGCTCGTAACTCCATATTTATCACGGACTTTCAGATTAATCGCTGCGATTAACATTCATCATCGTGATGAATGTTATCGTTCGCGACCAGTAAAATTCCATGGAATCATTTGTCCATGAAGATTTCAGGAAACCCTGGTACTCCTGGTCGAAACTGTTAAATTCTTTTATTTCCAGGCCGGTTGCGTTCTTCGAGTTTTTGGTGTTCAGCTCCCTCTATCTGAGCATGGCCGCCGCAGGGATGGCCTGGTGTTCCTGTACCCTCCAGGGAATACCGTGTTCGGTTCCCATTGTGCTTGTGCTCTGCCTTGTGGTATTCTCGGTGTACAACCTGAACCGGAGGACTGACCAGGCCGAAGATGCACTGAACCACGAGCGCAGGTTCTCGTTCACCAGCCGTTTTGAGCGTCCGCTCTTCCTCGCGGCGCTGGCCAGTTATGCCCTCGCAGTTGGCATCGCACTGTATTCCGGTTCCTTCATCGGATGCGGGATCGCGATGATCCCCCTGTTCTGCGGGATACTCTATAGTGTCCCGATCATCCCCCGGGGGTGGGGTGTCCGCCGGCTGAAAGAGATTCCCCTGGTAAAGAACATCCTGGTGTCGTTCGCCTGGGGAGCAACATTTGCCCTTATTCCGGTCGCACTCTCCGGGCTTGCCCCTGGTGGGGCCTCTCTGCTCACCTTCGTATTTATCTTCTCCTGGACGTTCGTCGCATCGGTGCTTCCCGATATCAGGGATATGAAAGGTGATGCCCTTGTGGGGGTCGTGACCATACCGGTAGTGCTGGGAATCTCGCGATCGAGGGTGCTGCTTACCGTCATCAATCTGATCGCAGGCGCAGTCATACTGACATTGGGAATCCGAACCCAGCCGCTCGCTTCAACCGGTCTTCTGATATGTTCCCTCGCGTACTCCCAGGGGTGTATACTCGCCATCGGTCATGATCACTCGGCTGATTTCCTCTGCGACGTAATCTCCGACGGGCAGTTCCTTGTATTGGGAGCACTGTTCTTCGTTCTCACGTACGCGTATATGGCATTTACGGGTCTCGCGGTCCTCCAATAAATAAAATTTTATGAGACTTCGATTTCCCATGTCGAACCCCCTCCGGGTTTTCTCAAGGGATCTGGAGCGGCACCGGAGGGGTTTCGAATATAATATTTATATGGTCCGCCAATCTCCACTGAATGGATCCTCTCCAGATCTATGAACGACATCACAAGCTGATCCACTCGATCTACAGCTCCCGGCTCAAGGTCCAGATCCTCCTGACCCTCAACCAGGGTAATGCCTCGCTTGCGCACCTGAGAACGGTGACCGGAAGCACCTCCCAGGCCCTCATCCCCAAGATCCGGAACCTGGAGTCGCAGGTACTCATTGAAGCCTCGAATTACGAGTACCTCCTGACACCTCTCGGCAAAGTCGTCGCAGGAAACGTGCAGGACTACGTGGAGATGATGGGAGGCATAGGGCGTCATGCAAGGTTTTGGGCATCTCATGACCTCTCTGGCCTCCCCCCCGATTTTTTGCGAGCCATAGGAGACCTTCACGAGGGCGAGGTGAAAAGCGACACCACCACGGACATGTTTTTTGTCTATTCTCATTATCTGGAGATCCTGAAGGATGCGAAGTACATCCACGGCATCTCCTCGGTCGCAAGCCCGGGGTTGGCCACGTTCCTGGCGGAGAAGGTTGCCCTTGGGGTGCCGGTGGACCTGGTGGTGAACGACGAGGTCATCTCACTCCTTACCCAGGACCCGTATGCGAGCAACATGAAAGATCTCTCGGATTTCCCGAATTTCAGGATCTGGGTGACGAATGAACTGCTCTATTTAGGGCTCACGGTTACGGACCGGCACCTCTCCATGGGGTTGTACAATAAAGACCGGAAACTATACGATAGTGCATCCGATCTCTTCTCGGAGGACCCGGATGCGGTAGCGTGGGGGGAACGGCTGTTCCAGCATTATAAGTCCCGCGCGGAACACCTCAGTGTTTCCAGTATATTCGATGAATAATTCGGGGGATATGGACCGGTTCGGTATCCCCCCGGAAGCGTATAACACCTGCGCAGCCGGTCCTTGCGGCTCAGACCGGCAGGGGTCCGGACATCCCGGCCTTCTTTTATAGGGATCCCGTCAGAAAGTCCGGGAATCTACATGGAAGATTCATTGGCATGTACCAGGGTATTCGTGTGACGAACATCACTGACCCGGGAGAACGTTCCATTCCCGGCGGAGAGCCTGACCTTAAAACGGGTACATTTTCCGGACCCGCCCATGAGATCATTCAAGGTATTTTTCGGGCACCTCGACTTCCCGCGGTGCGCACCTCCGGATCCTTGCCCGGAGAACGACGGATCCGGCAAGCGACACGATCCCCGCAATGAAGATGAATATCCCCAGGATCTTCACGATACCTGCCGTCGTAAGGTCTGGATAGAGGAGGATGGCGACACCCAGCGCAGCGAGCGCAATCCCCCCCACTGTTATTGCGATCCGTCGTAAAATCGGACCGTTCTGTATTCCCCCGGTAAACGCTCCTCCCAACCCCGCAATGATGCACAAGGCCGCAATTATCACCGCGATAAATGTCCCGGCAACATTGGGATAGAGAAGTGCGAACACCCCGAGGATTATCACCAGCAGACCGATCAGTAATGGAATGAGAGCAAACGGGCTCCCTGATCTGGATATCGTCCAGGCGATAAACAGGAGGACGATGCCTATGAGGACCGCGATGGCACCGGTCAGGTAGATCAGGACCCGGAGCGCCTGCGAAGGAAAGAGAAAGAGCAGGCCTCCGAGGATTATCCCACACATCCCCAGCGCGAGGGGGGTTTTCCACGACCTTGTGGTGCAGAGGTGGCAATACGATACCATTGTTTCAGATTCGATACCTTCGCGTAAAAGGGTAAGGTTGTCAGGGACCGGGGCGCGTTCGATGTTATACAGGAACGGTTCCTGTGAGACCGGAGATTCGGCAGGAACCGGTTAAATGTCGGCCCGATACTAAATAGACCCGGCCGGGATGAGAGCATTCGCTCGAATAGGGTGATAAATAGGTAAAAATGAGGATTTTTAGAATTTAGTACCTGGGCTTCCGGTATTTCGGAAGGCACTCGTTACAGTAAACAGGTCTCCCCTCGGTGGGCTTGAAGGGAACCTCACACTCTTTTCCACAGTCAGAACAAACTGCCTTATGCATCTCGCGAGGGCCGAAATTTCTTCTCTGCCCACCGTAATTATTTCTTCCGTCCATTGTTTTAACTCATGCAGTTGAAGCTGCATATAATAATTGTTGAATAAGGTGATAAAGCTTGAATATAATACCCCCACCCCTTCCACCTCCATCCCCGTATCCGGGCCCCTTTTATCCCCCGGGTACGGGATGCCGGGGGTGGAGTCGCCGGAGGGAGGGGCCTGATCAAACGGGAACCGGGGGGTGCCATACGTGCATGTCCCGCGCGCTCCGGTCATTCCCGGACAAAGGAGTTCCGGGATACACCGCCCCGCACTTGTCCACCGTTGCGCCGGCGTCCCCGGATGACCCTGCGTAAATTATCTGATCCATCCCTGGTCGACCCAGAGGTTGTATTCATCGGGTCGGAATTTCCTGTTGCGCTTCACGATCTCCGTAAAAAATTCCCGGTTCTCGGAAATCCACTCTTCCTGCGACGGGTCGTGGAACGAGGTGGCGATCGATTCGTAGAGCGTTGCCCCAAGCAGTCGTGCATCGTTCAACGATGCGGACGGCAGGTCCGGCCGGTCGCCGAGGATGACGGAGAGGCTTCCGACGCTCACCGCCCCGAGATAGTTCACGAAATGGTTGAGATACCTGCAGACATCGTCCCCACCGGATTCCCAGGTAGTGGCAACCGAACAACCGTATTTTCCGGCGAGAATCTGGTAATGGATGGCATCTGCCATCCTGTCGACGAAGGCTTTCATCTGGGCGGACACATTGTCGACATACACCGGGGAGCCGAGGACCAGGCCGTCCGCGTCCCGGACCTGCTCGAGAACTCCGGAAAAATCATCGTTAACGTGGCATTTCCCGCTCTTCCCGCAGCTTTCACACGCGTCGCAGAATCCTACCGAGAGCGACCCGATATTTATCAACTCCACGAATGCCCCTTTCTCCCTGGCGCCATCGAGCACTGCCCTGACCAGTGCCAGGGTCCTGCTCTTCCTCCCTCTCGGGCTGGAACATATCCCTACGATCTTCATCCCTGGAACGCACCTCTGTCTCACCAGTATACGTTCCCTCCAAATTAGGTTTGGGGAAACGGGAAAGGCGGGAGGTGGTGGGAGATACTTGTGAAACTGTACCGGTCCCGGCCAGGAACGATCCAGTTATCTGCTGAAATTGTGCATATTGTGGAGATGGTTTCAACCGAACGCTGCATCAACAAGCTCCGGGCAGCGGTGGTAATGAAAGATACCACGGCAGAAGAGATCAATGAGTACATCCGCAAAAATTGCAGCGAATATTACGAAATACCTCCGAATTTCAGGTTCAAATGTATCACCGTGCTGCTTCAGGCCCCCATGCTGGTCGGATTCAAGATAAAGAAGAAAAAGATACTCCTGCCATTCGAGAAGATCTGTTTCGGACCGATACTTTACGAGATAAACGCGACCGATGAAGATTTTAATTTCATTCGAAACGCCACAAAGAATGAAGAGATCTCCGAATAACCGGGATTAAATTCCGTATGCTCCCGCGGAATTGCAGAGAATGCAGGTGGAATTTCGCAGAGGATCGGTGCTCTGGTATCGATCACCGGTTCCTGCTCGTTTACAAAAGTTCAATAGGACAAATGCCGGATATGGGGATGATGGTGAGTAAAAATCACGTCGAAGCAGGAGTCTCCATTGCTGCCGCATTCGTGGTGCTGTTCTCCGCGATGGTGAATCCCCTGGTTTCAGCGGGCATCGCATTTGCATTCCTGTTCGTGCTCGGGCTCTATCTTGCCCTGTTCCGTTCGTGACCTGATCACCCGGCCAGGAAGAGGGAGATTTACGTGCATCCCGGAAGATGGGTGATGTCGCTGCCCCGACTGAGCCCTCACCGAACCATCCGGCACCCCATTACCTGTTTCGGCATTGATCGGGAACGAAGTTCGCCGGCGGTACCTGCACAGGATCAGAAATGATCAGAAAAATAAACCTGGTGATCCGTTGGAAGGTATATCCGCGGCATCGGGTATCGGCGACGGATACTTCCCCCTGCATTTTCCTTATTCCGATAAACTACCGGATTTTTCCATGATTTTCGGGTCACCCGGGCAATCTGATATTTTTTATCGCGTGCCCCGGCCCCTGGCAATGAATAATTTAATTTGCAGAATTCGATTGGTCTAAATCTTACCGGCACAATAATTACCGGAAGTACATACCCGCTTGGTATCGAATCGACGTTCCAATCCGGCGGACCGGGGATTGTTCCCGGTAAGATCACAGGGGAAATTCGGGTGAAACAGGATAAAGACGGCCGTCAGAGAAAGAACATAGTACCGGGCACGACCGTAGGCGTCGTACAGAAGAAGGACCAGGCGAGCGGCAAAATCACCACCGGCACGGTGGGTGCGATCCTGACCGGTTCTTCCTTTCACCCCCACGGAATAAAAGTCCGGCTGACAAGCGGTATCGTGGGGAGAGTGCAGGAGATCGGGGAGAATATCAATCCCTGATCGCCGGATCAGGCGAACACTGTCGCGCCGACCCGGCAGTGATTAGTTTCACGTCATTTCCTGCGAAATGCGAACCTGCCGGCCGACCGGCACGCATAGCTCTTCGCACCCGGGAGTGCCTGGTTCTTCTTTTCTCCGATCAAAACCCATTTGGTAGTTCAGGTCGATTATCCAGGACAGATGATCCTTCGTCCCGTTGTCCTGGTCCACGGATGGAACAGCCACCCGGGGGTCTGGAACCGCCTCGTCCCCCTGCTTGAAGAGAGGGGTATCCCTGTATGGAATTTTTCGCACGATAAATGCGGAAACCGGGATCCCGGCGAGATCGCCTATCTCCTGCAGGACTACCTCAGAGAAAGGAGGGATGCCGCACGATACCAGGGCGAGATCGACCTGGTCTGCCATTCCATGGGGGGGTGTATCGCAAGGTATCTTATCGAGGTGATCGACGGGAAGGAACGGTCCGAACGTGTCCGCCAGCTCATCGGGCTTGCCCCCCCCAACAACGGTTCAGCCCTTGCCGAACTCTTTTTCGACCCCGATCAGGGTCCCGGGATCATCGAACGGCTCACGGGTTCCTTCGTCCCCCCGGGGTTCGAACCGGGCGAAGACAGGATAGTGAGGGAGTTCCGGTTTAAAAGCCGGACGATCGCCCGCTTAAAGGAGTCGGGTACCCGCGAGGATATCGCGTACCGTATGATCCTTTCTGAAAACCCGTGTTCGAAGCCGGAGTTTTTTCCCCCGTTCGAGGGCCGGACCTGGGAATACCTGCCCGGCAAGGGGTGGAACGAGACCTATTCCGGGGACGGGATCGTCCCTCACCGCGACTCCTGGCTCGCCGGTGCGGAGCACGTGATACTGCCGGCACACGCGGAACCGGCGGTTTCACCTCCCGATCGGTACTGCCATATCCACCTCCCCCGGAACGCGGAGGTCATCGCCCGGGTGATGGAGTACCTTACGACCCCGGATAACGGCTGCTAACCGGACAAACGTGGTTTTTTTTGGGAAACGATATCTGCAGGAGCGATCATCCTCCTGTGCGCGACCCGGCGATGGCACTCCTTCCCTGGGCCCTGTACCAAACGACGTCCACAACGTATATTCCTCTTTCCCCTCAATTTCCTCTTATTCGTGAACAGGAAACCCTGGCCTTGGCTCTTCCTGCCCGGTTGACAGCCGTGACACGGGTTGCCATATGTTATCAATGATCAGTGTCAGAACTTTCATCTCATGAAACGGGCGACGGAGCAGGGGATCGTGCTGGCGACCGCCACGATCGCCTCGTTCTTCGTCCCCTACCTCACCTCCTCCATCACCGTAGCGCTCCCCGCGATCGGAAAGGAGTTCTCGCTCGATGCGGTAGTCCTCGGATGGATCGTCTCCAGCTACGTCCTGGCCACCGCAATCTGCATCGTCCCGTTCGGGAGATTTGCGGATATCGTGGGCCGGAAAAAGCTCTTTCTTGCGGGGATCGCCCTGATGACGGTCTCCTGCCTCTTCGCAGCCCTGGCCTGGTCCCCTGAAGCTCTCATCGCATTCCGGGTCCTGCAGGGAGCGGGAGGTGCGCTGATCTTCACCACCTCCGTCGCCATCGTGGTCTCGGTGTTCCCCCCAGACAAGAGGGGCTGGGCGCTCGGCATCACCCTTGCGTCGGTCTATACCGGCCTCTCGCTCGGCCCGTTCATCGGGGGCGTCCTCACCGCATACCTCGGGTGGCGCAGCATCTTCCTGGTCATTGTTCCCATGGGGATCGCGGTCTTCTCCATCACCCGGACGCACGTGAAGAGCGAGTGGGCCGAGGCTCGCGGGGCCCGGTTCGACCTTCCGGGTTCCGCGTTTTATGCCCTCGCACTCTTCGGAATAATGTACGGCCTGACACTTGTTCCGGAACCCGGATCCGCCTTCTGGCTTGCAGTCGGGATCTCGCTCCTCGCGGGATTTCTCTGGTGGGAACACCGCAGCACGAGCCCCGTCCTCGACCTGAGCGTCTTCTCGGGAAATGTGACGTTCACCTTCTCCAACCTCGCGGCGATGATTAACTACGCGGCGACCTACGGTGTGACGTTCCTGCTCTCCCTCTACCTCCAGTATACCAGGGGTTTTTCTCCCGAGGCCGCAGGCCTGGTCCTGGTCGCCCAGCCCGTGGTTCAGGCGGTCTTCTCCCCCCTCGCAGGGAGGCTCTCGGACCGGATCGAACCCCGGACCGTTGCGAGCGCGGGAATGGCGCTTACCACCACAGGCCTGTTCCTTTTCATCTTCCTCACGGATAATGCCCCGCTCGTTTTTGTCGTCGGGGTGCTGATGCTGCTCGGGCTGGGATACGGATTGTTCTCGTCTCCCAATACCAATGCGATCATGTCCTCGGTGGACCGGAGACACTACGGCGTGGCGTCGAGCATGGTTGCGACCATGCGGGCGATAGGCCAGATGACCAGCATGGCTCTCGTGATGATGATCTTTTCCCTGGTTATGGGGCGGGTCGTAGTCACTCCCGAGGTCTACCCGCTCTTCCTGGAGAGCCTTCACCTGATATTCATCGTGATGACCGTGCTCTGCCTGTTCGGGGTCTTTGCAAGCATTGCCAGGGGTAATGTAAAGCATCCGGATGAGAACGGGTAGCGCCCGATCCCGTACGGGTCTGCATCTGTTTTTTTCCTCATATTAACGCTCCAGGGCCCTGTCAGGAGACCGTCGGGAAAAAACGGTTTCATTAAAATCAGGATTTCCTGTCTTTAGGGGAAATTCTCAGCGCAAAGGATCGGATTCTATAAAGGAGGATTGGATTATATCTTGATCTTCCTGAAGAAGAACGCCCCGATAACGGTCATCGCCACGGCGAACCCGCCAAGCACTGCGAGGCAGATCACCGGGTTGATCTGGGACACCCCGGTCAGCCCGTAGCGGATGCCTTCCACCCCGTAGGTCAGCGGGTCGAGAAGGGTTATCGGCTTGATGAACTCCGGGAGGCTGTCGATGGGGAAGAGCGCCCCGGACAGACCGAATATCGGGAAGACCACGAAGTTCATGATAAGCTGGAACCCGTGCATGTCCTCCATCCTTGAGGCGATGGCGATCCCGAATGCCGTGAAGGCGATCCCGATGAGGATCATGAACACGAACGCGAGCAGGAACCCGAACGCATCCTGGATGTTAATGCCCAGGAACAGGGAAAGGACCATGATGAACACTCCCTGGACAAACGCGGTCGATGCCCCCCCGACGGTCTGGCCGAGCATGATCTCCAGCCGTGAGACCGGGGCTACCAGGGTCTCTTTCAGGAATCCGAACTGCTTGTCCCAGATGATCTGGATGCCGGAGAAGACCGAGGTAAAGAGGACGCTCATGGCAATCATGCCCGGGATAAGGAACCCGATGTAGTCCTGTCCCATGCCCGGGATACTGACCACCGAGTTCAGCCCGAACCCAAGGAACAGGAGGAAGAACACCGGCATCGCGAGGCTGCCGACGATTCTGCTCTTCGAACGCAGGTACCGCTTCATGCTCCGGAGCCATATGGCGTGGATGATGTCCATGTTACCGCCTCGTAAATGCCCGGTGGATCATCCTCATCGCCTCTTTCGACCCCGCTTCTTCCGCCCGGATCGTCCGGCCCGTGAAGTGGAGGAACACGTCCTCCAGGGTCGGCTTCCTGATAGCGATCGACCGGATGGGTATCTTGTTGCCGGTGAGGATCGTCACCACCTCGGTGATGTGCTCCTCGGCGTTCTGCACACTGATGGTTACCGAGTCCTCGTGCTTCTCGATGTGCTGGACCCAGGGGGCCCGGATGCTCTGGCAGATACCCCCGGGTTCAGGTGACCTGACGGTGATGACCTCGCCGCCGATCTGTTCTTTCAACCGTGCCGGGGTGTCCATCGCGATGATCTTCCCGTGGTCGATGATGGCAACCCTCCGGCAGAGCCGGTCCGCCTCCTCCATGTAGTGGGTGGTGAGGATGATGGTGATCCCTTTCTCCCGGTTCAGCCGGTCGATATACTCCCAGAGGTGGTTCCGGGTCTGGGGGTCCAACCCCAGGGTGGGCTCGTCGAGGAAGAGGACCTTCGGCTCGTGGAGGAGCCCGCGGGCGATCTCCAGCCGCCGTCGCATCCCCCCGGAATACGTCTTCACCAGGTCGTCTTTCCGGTCATCCAGCCCAACCAGGCGGAGAAGGTTCATGATCTTCTCATCCCGGGTAGACTTCTCGATCCGGTAAAGCCTGGCGTGGAAGTCCATGTTCTCGTAGGCGGTCAGTTCCTCGTCGAGGCTCTGGTCCTGAAAGACTATCCCGATGGACCTCCTGACCCCGTCCTGATCCTTTTCAATGTCGAGCCCGTTTACGTTCGCGTGCCCCGAGGTCGGTTCCAGGATCGTGGAGAGCATGGAGATGGTGGTAGTCTTCCCCGCCCCGTTGGGGCCCAGAAGGCCGAAGGTCTCTCCCTCTTCTATACGGAACGATATGTGGTCGACCGCGACCAGGTCTCCGAATGACCGGGTGAGGTCCGTAACTTCTATTGCTGGCATAAATTCCTCTAAATATTCTTCAATCTGCTAATGCACTCTTCCATGACGGTTATTGCGTCGTGCTCCTTCTCCGGTGGCAGGTCGTGGATCAGGGCGTGAATCTCCATTCCGAGACTCATGAGGACTATCTTTTCCTGGCCGAAGATCTCGGCGAGCAGGGTCTGGTATACGACCAGTTTTTCTCCCGGCCCTCTCCGGTGCTCCTTGATGTGGGCAAGCGTTTTCCTTCCCTTCGGGGTCAGGACGTAGATATTCTTGGCCCGGGAACCGGTCTCGGAGAGTTCTATCAACCGCTCCTCCTCGAGCTGCTTTAAGACCGGGTAGAGGGTCCCCTTGCTCGGCACCCACTGTCCCCCGGTCTTTTCCTCGATCTCCTTCAGGAGATCGTACCCCGTGCCGGGACGCGTGTCCAGAGCATGGAGGATATACAGGGCTAAAAGACCCCTTTCTTTCCCTCCTTTACCCGCAAACTTCCAGATTCCTGTCATATCATGCCCGGAATACGATAGTCCGAATTCGAACCGTTCGGTTAAGTACTATAGCCTGGTGAACAGATATCAACCTTCTGGAACTCTCATTCAAGGCCTGGGCAGATTGCAGGATCTTCAGAGATTTTTATCGGTACAGCTGGAGATCGCGGCAGCAGGCCGGAACTGGGATCCCCTTGCAGGTCTGACCGGTGCGAAGTCGTCCCGGTGTTTCGCCATGAGAACCCGGATCATTCGAGAGAATTCGCGACTTCTCCTTTGGCCGGAAACATGGACAAAGGTATACATTTTGGAGATGCAGGTCGAGGTTCACCATGGCTGCATAGCGATCCGGTTCACAATCCGAAACGGGATTTATATGCGAAAAGAGGAAGTCAGGGCGCGGCAGAACCCCCCGATCCATCCATTTGCCTCCTATCCGTTCCTTAACGTCGTTTCATTGTATAACGTATTATAGGGAACGAGATGTGAGATCTCTCATGGCTGGCACATTCTCCAGGAGCTGGCAGCTCGTGAAAGAGAGCTGGAGCGTGCTCTCGAAGGACAAGGAGCTGCTCGTGTTCCCCCTGGTATCCGGTATCGCGGTGGTTCTCATCATCGCCTCGTTCATCCTCCCGCTCCTCTTCTCCGGGCTGCTGGGAAGCATCGTCGGCCCGGTGGCCTGGATCATGCTCCTCTTTGTATTCTATTTCTTGACCTACTTCGTGGTCATTTTCTTTAACACCGCCTTGATCGCTGCGGCGTACATCCGGCTTACCGGCGGGGATCCCACTATTCGTGACGGGCTTTCTCACGCGGGCGGGCACCTGGGCCAGATCGCGGCCTGGGCCCTCATCTCGGCAACGGTCGGTCTGGTCCTCTCGGCTCTCCGAAACCGGGGCGGGGTCGCAGGCTCCGTCGCTTCAGGGATCCTCGGGACCGCGTGGAGCCTGGTGACCTTCTTTGTGATCCCGGTGATGATCTTCGAGGAGAAAGGGGTCATCGATGCGATAAAGGAGTCCATGGGACTGTTCAAGCGGACGTGGGGTGAGAACATCGTAGGGAGTATCGGGCTCGGGCTCGTGTGGATCCCTGCGATCCTGGTGTTGTTCGTGACGATCTGGACGGCGATCGCGGCAAGTGCATTCATCATTCCCATGGCGGCGCTCTTCGTCCTGGTCCTTGCCGTTACCGGGGTGCTCTACTCTGCACTGAGAGGAATTTTTACCGCCGCTCTCTACGGGTATGCCAAGACCGGCAAGGTCCCGGAAGCATTTTCCGGGGAGCTGATCACGGGAGCCTTCCGGCCGAAAGGCGGGAATATTTAAAAAACTCCCTTTATCACAATTTCTCTATCCCTGATGCCTGGAGCCTCAACGGTGCCCCCGCGGCCTCGACCGGGACTACCATCCCCCGCACGATGACGTGGTCGCCGTTCGAGATGGCGCTGATATCAACGTTCGGGTTTTCCGACTCAGCGGAGGTCACCATGACCGAATACCATACCTCGACCGATGCTCCGCCCGACGTGAGGATAAAGCAGGGACAGTTCATTATTCCAAGGTCTGAAACTCTCCCGGTGACGTTGACCCGTGTTCCCGGGATCGGGTTGTCCAGGAATTCCCCGACCGTGATAAGGCCGGCAGGGAGACCCTCGCCGATAAGGACCTGGTTAACCTTCCCTTCCGAAATGGTGACTTCCACGGTCGTCCGGTCAATCACATCCGGATCTTTCATGGACACCATATCGAAGGTATAGCTGAACTGGTAGCAGGAGGGGCATTTGAGCGTGAGGTTTTCGACCAGCATGAGGTTTTTCCCGGAGTAATTGGTGTATTCGGGCATGTTCCGCACGTAATTATCCGCGATTGTTTGGCTTTCCTCCATAGAAACTGATCCGGGTCCGGTCGGGATCGGTGTCCCGGTGGCGGAGATCGAGGTCAGCAGGATAGGCATCCCCCATTGGACGGTAGTTGCCACATCCTTTTCGACGGTCCCGGTGAACGTGACCGGGAGGCCGTTGTGCCGGAGGTCCTCCGGCAGGTTCAGGGGATAATATTTCGTCCCGTCGGATGCGACGATCCCGTAGAAGCCCCCCTCGAGATCATTAAACACCACATTCCCCGTCCCCGATACAGTAGTCCCGGTTCCTGCAGGTGTGGTGCATCCGCACAGGAGCGCCGCTGCCAGCAGGGCTGCAAGAAAAGCTGCAAATGTTCCCTTTTTCATCTTTGTCTCCCATAGATGTTCTGGACCGGAACCACCATAAATGACTACGATAGAAAAGGATCATTCACCAAAATAATCCCATTTTACGTAAATCTTCCCACGATGTATCCTTGTGGTTCAACGTTTACCCACAGGGATCAGAATTTTTTTTGTAATAATAAAATCTCCCGATATACTGTTCCGGTGAACTATATGAAAATCCCTATCACTATTCTGTTCCTGTGCTGCGCCCTGGCCCTTGCCATTATTCCGTTCCAGGCCACAGCCTTCTCTGTCCAGGATAATCCCCACACGCTCGTGGCTGACGGAATTACATACCAATCCGCAAGTTCCTCCGGTCTTCTCCCGGCATATCCAGGTATCCAGCCTCCATCCGGCGTGGTCACCTCCGGGTGCCACGAGGGATGTCTTTGTTCAGTAGAGGAATTCGTATATACCGGGGATCCCCAGGCCGACGTCTCCCCGGCCACCTGGTCTGAAAAAATATTCCGGACATTTCAATCGGGGTCCTGGATCCCTGGACAGATTTGGGATCGCATTCACCCCTCGACCGTTTTACAATCCCGTTGCGGATGGTGAAATGACGACAGGAATATAACTATTTTTCAGGTTCTTGTACGTTCATCAGCGAAGATGGAACGCAGTTTTTTTCAGAGTACGCAAGATGATCTCCTTATTCAGGATGATAACAGGACGATTCGTTCTGGAGAATTTCAACAAAAAGGGCGTCTTCTCACCTCACTCCCAATCGGGAGGGGTGCCGGGCTTTACGTCATCCTTTCCGCACGTCCCCCGGAAGAAGCAGTTCCGGTAGATGATCGGGGTGATGATCGTGGTGAGCAGGCTCATCATCACGATGGCCACGAAGATGTCCTGCCCGATCAGGGCGAGGCTCAGCCCCAGCAGGGCCACTATCATCGCCACTTCGCCCCGCGGTGACATACCGAACCCCAGGATCAGGGAGTCCCGCGTGTTCATCCCGAGCAGCCTGGCCGGGAGTCCGCACCCGACCAGTTTGGTGATTACTGCCACCACGGTTAGGACAAGAAGGAAGATCAGGATCGGTCCGGTAAGTGCGTGGATATCTGCGAGTATCCCAAGCGAGATGAAGAAGATTGAGGCAAAAATGATATAGAGCGCCTCCGCGCTGTCGCGGATACTCCGCGAGTGCTCGAGTCCCACGCTCTTGAGCGAGACCCCGGCGATGAAGGCGCCTATAATCCCGGATATCCCCAGGATTTCAGCGACTGTAGCATACAGGAATGCGATCATAACCGCTGATATGAAGACGAACTCCGGGTAGAGTTGGGCGATATGAGTGTGGTCCACTCTCTCGAGCAGGGGGGCCAGGACGAAGAGCCCTATCGCCGCGGCTGCGACAATGAACACGATTTCTGTGACCAGCACAACCCCCACCGAAAAGATCGAGACCGAGCCGGTTGCCACGTCGGCGGTGACGGCAAGGACCATGAGTGAGAGGATATCGTCGATCACCGCGGTCCCTATAATCGCTTTCGCGACCTCGGTGTCCAGAACACCCATCTCCTTGAGCACATTCGCGGTAATGGCGATGCTGGTGGCGGTGAGCGCGGTACCTACAAAGATGGCGCTCGCCATATCGAACCCAAATGCGAGGGCCGTCGCGTAACCCCCGATCCAGGGAATGACAATCCCTACCGCCCCGATAACGACGTACTTTGCGTTCAACAGGTCTTTGAACTCGAACTCAAACCCGATCACGAAGAGAAGGATGATTGCCCCGATCCCCGCCAGCGTCTGGACGATATCGGTGTAGGTGATCCATCCGAGCACGCTGGGCCCGATGATCAAGCCTACAAGTATCTCTCCAACCACCGCCGACTGGTTGACCCGGGTTGCCAGGATGTACCCGGCGAGGGCGATGAAGAGGAGGAGCACCATCTGGAACTCCACCGTGGAAAAGATCTCGGAGGCCATATGTTGTTCTTTGTAAGGAGATGTCCTTAATAAATCGTAGGGTGGTTCAGACCCCGATAAAGTAGACTTTCCCGGCGTTCACGGATTTCACTCTCGTTGCCCGCACACTCTTCCCCATAAGACTGCCGGCAGAGGATTGAGGAAGAACTTCCCGGGAGAATATCGATTCCATCCCGCATTATGGGTCTTGATTCCCCTGCGAACCATTATCGGGAAATTCACCGGGGGATGAACTCCCCGAGATCGTGCTGGGTAAGGTACTCCTCGATCTTTTTCCGGGTCTTCCAGTTCGTGCGCATATCTTCGGGAAAATGGTGATGTTCCCGGAAATACTCCGAGAGAAACTGGAACGTCCTCCTGGTGGGATAGCCGGACCCGAAGTCCTCACCGTACTTCTCATAGAGCGATGCGACCAGTTCGTCCCTTTTCACTTTTGCATAGACCGATGCCGCGGCAACCACGGGATAGTTCCTGTCGGCGTGGTTTTCTGCGACAATAGGCACCTCTTTCTGTACCAGCGCCTCGATAAGGTGGCGGAAGTTCCGGATCCCAAGACCCGCCTCCACAACGCCCGGGCGGACACGTTCCACCGAATCTATGATCGCCAGGTCG
Organism: Methanolinea mesophila; assembly: GCF_017873855.1. NCBI lineage: Archaea > Methanobacteriati > Methanobacteriota > Methanomicrobia > Methanomicrobiales > Methanoregulaceae > Methanolinea > Methanolinea mesophila. The sequence goes on along the minus strand of NZ_JAGGKR010000002.1, from coordinate 62,944 downwards.
GGCTCGAGAGTATTGATGATGGCCGCCATCCCCTTCGCTTCCAGCACATTCAACTGGTGCTTCCGGACACTCGCGTCAATTTCCTGCGGGGTAAGGACAATATAGAGCATGTCATCGATATGGCACCTCGCAGCCAGGCATACACGGGTCCGTTCGTCGGGCTTCAGGCATTTCGAGTCCCTTATCCCGGATGCGACCAGGTCATCCGTCCTGTCCTCCCGGCACACTATACCGCAGATAACCAGCGGGCCGATTACGGCTCCCCTGCCGGCTTCATCGATCCCGAGGACCCTCCGGACCTTACCGTTTGCCACACACTTCACAGGAGCGCCGGGGATAAATATTTCTCCTGCACTCCGGTCTCCACCCAATCCCTGTCCAGGTCCCCGGCCCGAATTTCACCGTTTCGGAAAGGCAGCTACGACTACAGGCCCTTCCCTGCCGGATGGGATATTCCCGATACGGATTGCCGCAGAAGAAGCGGTGTCCGGCTGGTAAAAAATTAAGATTCTTCGGATTATCCCAGCGGCGAGGCCAGGCGCGATATGGACTCCTTGAACTTTATCCTCCTCGAACGTTTCCGGTAGAGGTCCATGGTGATCTCGGTGCACTTCGGGAGATCTTCCTCGAAGGCCCGTTTCAGTGTTCCCGCGATATCCTCGTCGTAGAGGAACGAGTTCGCCTCGAAGTTCAGCTTGAAACTTCGCACGTCCCAGTTGGCGCTGCCTACCGAAGCGGCGATCCCGTCCACCACTATGGTCTTGGCATGAATGAACCCGTTGTCGTAGGTATACGCCTTGATCCCCGCATCGAGGAGATCCCCGATGAACGAATAGGTAGCCCAGTACACGAACGGATGGTCGGGCTTGCAGGGGATCATGATCCTGACGTCCACACCGGAGAGTGCCGCGATCCGGAGCGCATCTGAGACGCTCTCATCCGGGATGAAGTACGGGGTCTGGATGTAGAGCGTTTCTTTCGCGCTCGCCACCAGCTTCAGGTAGCCCTCCTTGACGGGGTTGTATCGGTTGTCTGGACCGCTTGAGACTACCTGCATGTGGCAATGACCGGGATACTCCACCTCGGGGAAATAGTCCCGGGTATAGGAGAGATCTTCTCCCGCGGCGTAGTTCCAGTCCATGAAAAAACGGGTCTGGAGCCCGAGCACTCCCGTCCCCTCCATCCTGAGGGCCGCATCCCGCCAGTACCCGAGAGGCCCCTTTCCAAGGTACTCGTCGCCTACGTTGTACCCGCCGATGAAACCGACCTTCCCGTCGATCACCACGATCTTCCGGTGGTTGCGGTAATTGAGTGTGAAGATCCTGGGAAAAAATGCGGCGTGCATGCCTCCTGCGGCTTCGAACTTCGCAAGACCTTTCTTTTTTATCTTCATCCCCATGGCGTCGTAGAGGAGCCGCACCTCCACGCCTTCCCCGGCCTTCGTGGTGAGGAGCTGTACGAGTTCTCTTCCAAGGGGGTCGTCTCTGATGATATAGTATTCAAGGTGGATATGATGGCGGGCATTCCTGATATCCTCGAAGAGCGCCTCGAATGTTGCGGTCCCGTCGGTAAAGACATTTACAGAATTGTCGTTGGTGAGGAACGCCCGGTTGTCCTCGAGGAACATCCTGACCATGGGGAGGAAGGTGCCGATCCTGGGATCCAGCCCCTTGAGGTCAAGGTTCTCCAGTTCTTTCTTCTGCGCCCGGATGGTATCCTGCAGGTCCATGTCGTCCGCTTCCTTGAGGGAGAAGAGTTTCTTCCTGGTGAAGTCCTGTCCGAAAAACAGGTAGAGGAACAGCCCCGCGACGGGGATCGCCACCAGGACCAGGACCCATCCCAGCGCAGAGTTCGGGTTTCTTCGCTCGTAAAAGATCACACCCAGGGCCAGGAGGTACTGGAGGATCAGGAAGGCATCGACGATGTCGATCTGGAATATGACGGCCATAGACGATACACGGGTCTTTCGCCGCGGGGGTGAAAATACTTTATGCAGAAATCCTGCGGGCGGACGGCAGACCGGAACCGAAGTAGATAGTTTCTAATTTCCTGTCGTTTGAAACGGTTCCTGCACTCACCGTGGGAATCGCACCGGGGACCGCCCACCGCCGGCCCGTCGTTCACCCCGGGCTGCAGGGGAATCCTCTCCAACATCCGCCCATCGCGGAGCTGATGACAAATTTATCCGAAGCCCGGTGTAGTGCCGGGATCTCCACCTTCCGAACTTTTTAAAGATCTGATAACTGCTCCGTGGGGAGATACTCGGTCCTTACCGGGGAGAAGATCTCGATCGCCGTTGAATCCCGGTGAACTTCGGCCAAATGCACGACATTCCCCGGTATGGCCCAGCTGTCGCCGGGAAACACCTCCCTCGCCTCGCCCGCGACGATGAGGGTAAGGTGCCCTTCGACGAGGTACCCTGTCTGCTCGTGGGGGTGCGAATGCGGGGGGAGTGTCGATCCTTCTTTTAGGATAAACTCGGTCATGAGTGTCTTTTCTCCCCAGACAAGAGTTTTTTGCCGGATTCCCGGCAGTGATTCGTGGTACCCTGACTGTGAATTTTTTCCGAACATCGGTTCCCTCCCTACGAGATGAGTTCCGTGCGATGAAGAAATATAACCCTCCGGATAACCCGTGCATCAGTACCAGGTTTGAAAAAGTGGAGGTGTTCCCGGATCAGGTTCCGGTCTGCACTCCGTTGGCGGGAAACCCCCTTATTTCCATCCGTTTATCCACGTTTCAATGCGCAGGTCATACAATGCGCCCCGCCGTACCCACCGGTGAGATTCTCAAGGGTAAAGGGATACGCGTCTATATCGTGCTGGTAAATCTCTTTTTTGTGGGGGAAAAACTGGCCCTCGTTCCTGAGATAACGGTAGTCCTGCTCAACCTGCGAGAGGAGCTTGCCGTACCGTCCGGGGTCGCGTCCGGCCTTTGCTTTCAGGTTCCCGATAACATCGGGGACGGTCCGGTCCACCTCGACGGCAAGAATCTGCCCCTCCCTGATGCAGAGGAAGTTGGACGCGTACGCCATCTGCTCGAGGGTGGTGATATCGATGATCTCAAACCCTTTCTCCCTTATATAATCGTGCAGGGTCGTCGTTCTGCCGGGATCGTTCGTGTATCGGCCCTCGCCCTCACGGTAGTAAACCCGCACTTCGGCCTGCCTGAGCAGGGTTTCCGATCCCACCGCCACCCCCGGGGATGCCACGTTGAAGTAGGTATCGAGGTGCATGTCGATCATGGGATCATCACGATCCCCGGAGATCAGAGGGTGCCGGGGCCGGCTGACCACCCCGACCTCGTCGAAACCGACACCATGTGCGAGGACCTGTGAAACTCCCTCTTCGTTCGTGCGGTCCCCTGTCCCGAGCAACGCGAACTCCCCCATGGGGATGAAATCGCCTCCCTCGAACGTCCCCGGCGCCTGAACCTCGTGCACCACCGGCAGCCCGAGAATCTCCCAGAGGAGTCCTGTGAGCTCGGGCTCCCTCCGACGTTGCGGCTTGGACATGGACCCGAGCACGATACCCCTGTCGGTTACCGCCTGCTGGTCCCGCATAAAATAGAGGTTGGAGAGGGGCTCCCGCTCGGTGATGTTGAGGTGTATGGCCCGCGTTCCTTCACCGGCCCGGATCTCGATACCCGGGGCTAGAAGGAGGATGTTGAAGAAGTGCCCGCTGTCCAGGAGGGGAATGTTCCGCTCCAGGTCCTTTCTCGCCAGGGCGGCGCCTTCCGTATCGCCTCCGAAACATATCGACTGTTCCGCACGTTCGACAAGACGGTCCCGGACCCGGCTGTTCCTGTCAGCCTGGTCAAGGATGGCCTGCTTTAAGTGGAGCACCTCGACGCCGAACTCGTACCGGAGAATGTACTCCAGGCGTTCGTGCTCCCTGCGGGCTCCGAAACGGGAGAACGCCCGCTCGTAGAGCGAAGCATAGGGCTCAAGCAGGCCGAAGAACATCTCGATTCCCGGGCGGTGGATAACTACTTTTCGAAGCGGATCCCACTCCGCCCTGATCTTCGCCGTCATCCGTCTTTCCTTCCCAAAGCCCGGTCGTCGTGCTTCATACCGCTCCTGGGATGAAATCGGTAAATATACATTTATTTCTATCCCATCCCGGTAAGGCTGCTTCAGGCACACACGAACCCCGGGTTCATGGGGGAGATCGCGACCTCCAGATAATTTTATGTGTGAATAGTTTACACAGTGAACTATTCCTGATACTCCGGGAGGGCTTGAGATGCCCTTCATTCTCACCCGAATTTCCCCGGATGTCCGGCGACCCCGGTGCGAGACCCCTCAACCGGGAAGATAATCATCGTGAAGGAAGGAGGAGCGCAGGACGTGATACTACCATGAAACACACGGGATTCCGGTTATCGAGGTCCGGAATATCCCTCATTCTGATTGTCCTCTGTTGTGCCGGGATCGTAGTGTTCCCGGCGACGGGAGGCGAGCGGTTCATATCCGGAAGTCCCGACCTTTCGGCAACGATCCGCGGGGCGAACGAGTTTTATCCGGCCACCGAGGTCAATGTACCGGTCAATATCCAGAACAGCGGGCTGATCCAGTACGTGATCAGCCAGCCGAACCTGCTCACCCCTGCGGACCTTCCGAACACCGCCAAGCTCATGACGGTGCAGCTCTTCGCCGGCGGTGCACCCCTTACCGTCCTCTCCGACCCCCAGATGGTGGGCGACCTTATGGGCGGGGACACCCTCCTGGTCAATTTCAAAGTCCGGACAAATCCGGACGCTCCGGCCGGGACCTACATCCTTCCGATGGCCGTACAGTATACTTACCTGGCCCACGCCGACCAGTACGGGCAGGACACGTTGCAGTACTTCTACGAGACCAGGAATGTCACACTGGAGTTCCCGCTGAAGATCAAGCCGGAGATCATTCTCCAGGTCGTCTCGGCCGAGCCGGAGGAGGTGAACGTAGGGACGGAGGGGTTCGTACACCTGGTCCTTGAAAACATCGGGAACGAAGACGGGACGGAGGCGGTGGTAGTGCTCTCGCCGGTAGGAAACAGTCCTGTCCAGCCCGTGGCCGGCAGCGTGTACGTTGGGGATTTCCCCATGAAGTCGGATATCGACCTCCGGTACAAGGTCTCGGTCTCGGGCAGCGCAGAGCCGGGGACTTACCCGGTCAATGTCAGCGTGAATTACAAGAACCAGGACGGGATCTTCGTGACCTCCGCACCTGCCGTGGTCGGAATCCCGGTGAAGGGGAAGATCCGGTTCAGCGTGGTGTCGCCCCCGAACCAGGTGTATCCGGGGACCCAGGATATCCTGGAGGTGACCTTCGAGAACACCGGGTCCGCTCCGGTTAACTCGGCCCAGGCACGGATTTATACGCAGGATCCGTTCACCACCCTCGATGACGTCTCATACCTCGGCGATATGGCCGTCGGGGAGACGAAAGTCGCCAGGTTCGAGGTGACTGTCGACCAGAAAGCCACGGTCAAGGAGTACGCCCTGGATTCCGAGGTCAGGTACCGCGATGCGCTCGACAACGACCAGGTCTCCGACCGTATCCCTGTCCCGGTGGATGTAATCGCCAGGACCGGGGTCATGGCGCTGCTCTATAACCCCTACTTTATCGTCCTCCTCGCAGTGGTGATCATCGTACTCGCGGTTCTTATCCGGAGGATGAGAAAACAGCGAAAAGGGTGAGTTCCTTTCGCGGAAGAGCCTGATATGCAATCCATAAACCGTATGGGCGATCTCGCGTCTCTTTCCCGCGGCGGTCCGACCCTGGCAGAAGAACGAGGTGAAAGATGACCGGTAACGTCCCTATAGATACCCTTGCGGAGAACCTCCTCTCCCTTTTCCCCCTTTTCCATGGAAAGATCTTCCGCCGGTATCCGGAGATCTCGGGGATGCAGCTTGCGGGGTATCGCGCACTCGGCACACTCACGAAATGCGGCCCGTTGCCCGCCTCCGAACTCGCCCGGAAACTCTACATATCCCGCCCCTATATCACCCGCCTCGTGGACAGCCTGATCACCGACCATCTGGTAGAACGGATGCCGGATGAAAAGGACCGGCGGATCACCAGGATCCGCATCACCGCGGAAGGGATACGAAGGCTGAAGAACATGGGCACGATCTTCCACGACGATGTCGTCGAGTTCCTCAAGGGTCTGGATGAGGAGGAACTCGCTGAACTGAACGAGTGCCTGAAGTGCGTGAACAGAATTCTCGTGAAACAGTAATTCCATTATGGTGCCCACCGACCCTCCGAAAAGAACCGGACTCCCGGAGAAATCCCCGCCGGAGAGCCCTGGCTATGGGCACGCGGAGCATCTGAAAGACGAGATCATCCGGATCGAACACATCTCCAAGATATTCTCCAATCACCAGAAGGTCGTTGCAGTGGACGATGTATCCTTTTCGGTTCGAAAAGGGGAGATTTTCGGGCTCCTCGGGCCTAACGGGGCCGGAAAAAGTACCCTGATCCGGATTCTCACCACACTGATGACACCCACCTCCGGCACTGCGTTCGTGGACACCTACGAGATCACCCGGGAGCCCGAGAAAGTAAGGAGCATCATAGGGGTCTGCCCACAGAACAGCACGCTCGACCTGGAACTGACCGCGTACGACAACCTCGATTTCTACGGGAGACTCCAGGACATCCCCGAGAATGCCCTCGAGCCCCGGATCCGGGAACTCCTCGAGATGGCAGGACTTTCAGGGAGGGCTGATGCCAAGGCGGGGACTTTTTCGGGGGGGATGCGGAGGAAACTCGAGATCGTCCGGGCGTTCATCCACCACCCCCTGATCCTCTTCCTCGACGAGCCTACGATCGGTCTCGACCCCGAGTCGCGCCGGGAGGTATGGAAGCAGATCTCGCTCCTGAACACCGAGCAGACCACCATAATCCTGACCACGCACTATATGGACGAGGCCGAGAAACTCTGCGACCGGCTGGCGTTTATGGAGGGGGGTGCGCTCATCGCCCTGGACACCCCGGAGAACCTTAAGCACGCCATGCCCCGGGGGGACCTGATCGAGATCGGGTACGAGACCCTCACCGACGAGGTGCTCGCCCGGGTGAGAGCGCACCCGGAGGTCACGGCGGTCGAGGTCCAGGACGGAAAAGTCCTCATCTCTGCACATCAGGGAAGCAGCCTGCTCCCGGCAATCCTCAGCGACTTCGAACGTTCCTCCGTCGGAGTGACCTCGATTACCATCCGGTCCCCTTCTCTCGAGGATGTGTTCATTTATCTCACCGGGAAGAACCTGGAGCAGCCCGGGAACAGGACGACCGAAGGCAGGCCGGGGGTACCCTGATGCTTCGCGGGGCCATCGCCATATTCCGGAGGGATTTCAAGAAATTCCTCAGCAACCCCCTCGTGATGTTCATGACCCTGGTCATGCCCATCATGTACCTGGTGGTCTTTGGCAACGCCATCGGGGGGACGATAACCGGGATCCCCATCGGTGCGGTCCAGGAAGAGCCGTATGTGAACTACACCCCGCTGTTCGCAGAAGGTGTCACCGCCCTGCAGGCCTATCACCAGCCGGGATACGCATCCCTTTTCGTGGTGACGGTCTATTCGAGCGAGGACATCGCCCGGCATGCGCTGGATACGGGCCAGATCATGGCGTATGTGGTGTTTCCCTCCGATATAGCCCCTAATCGCCCTGTGCGCCTGTACGTGGACAGTTCCGAGTATACCATACCGGCACTCATCGAGTCAGGGGTTGCTACGGTCCTTGTTGCGCTCAACGCCCCGAACCCTCTTTACGTGGACGACATTTACGGGACGATCCACTATATCCAGTTCTTCGGGGTGGGCGTGATCGTGCTCGCCATCTTCATGACCACCATGATGGGAGGGGGGATCGCCCTGATACGTGACCGGGAGCTGGGGATTATCGAGGGCTACCTGGTCACCCCGGTGAAACGATCGAGCATCATCCTGGGGACGATCGGGAGCGGGACCGTGAGGGCATTCCTGGCTGGGTTCATCATCTTCGTGGTGGACATCGTGATCGCGGGGGTCATGGTCCGGGGGGTTGAGAGTTTCCTGCTCGTCCTGCTGGTCCTGTTCATGACCAGTATCGGGGTGACCAGCCTGGTAGTCGCCATCTCATCCCGGTTCTCCAACCAGCAGGAGTATGCCTCCACTATCGCGTTCTTCTCGCTCATCCTCTTCATGACCAGCGGCGCATTTTACCCGGTGATAGGGATGCCTCCCTGGCTGAAATGGATCACCTACGTCAATCCCGAGGCCTACGCGGTCCACGCCCTCCGGTCGATCATCCTCCGGGGCCAGGGGATCGCCGTGATCGCTCCCGACCTGATCGCGCTGCTTATTTTCTCCCTGGGTGCCATTATGCTCGGCATCATGACCTACAGGAGGACCCTGGAGTGACGGGATTCCGGACGATATTCCGCAATATCACGTTCAGCCGTGATAGAAGAGCCTGAAGCGCGAATATTCTGCGCTCGCTCACCCCAGGGTCTTCTGGCCGGTGAGCGCCCTGATGTCATCCCGTCGGTTCTCCAGGGAGATCCCGTACTCCGGCATGCCGGCCATCGGGTCTTTTTTCCGGTCAAGCCGGATGAAAATGTTCCGGATGGTGTAGGAACCGGAGGTGATATCAGGGTCATTCAGTTCGTCCCAGTCGAGCGGGGCCGCTACAGGAGCTCCCGGCCTCGCCCTCACCGCATACGGAGGAACCGACGTCTGGGCATAGGCATTCCGCAAGGTATCGAGGAAGAGCCTGCCCTTCCTTTTTTCCTTCCGGATTTCCATGGTCAGGCGGGACGGGTGCCGCATCACCGCCACCATGGCGATCTCCTTCGCGATCTCCCGCACCGGGTCGAACTCCATCCCCTGGTCCAGCGGCACGACCACGTGAAGCCCCCGCGACCCCGTGGTCATTACGAACGAGCGGATCCGCAGTTCGTCGAGCACCTCCTTCATGGCGAATGCCGCCGTTCTCACGGGTTCGAAGTCCTCGCCGGGGGGATCGAGGTCAAAGATCATCTTGTCCGGCCGGTTGAGCCGGTCTGTCCGTGAAAGCCAGGTGTGAGGGGTGATACACCCCTGATCAGCGAGAAACGCGAGCGTGGCGATATTCCCGACTACCACCTGAGGCTGTGTCGTGCCGTCTTTCAACGATACCTCGGCACGCGGGATCCAGTCGGGGAAGTAATCGGGGACCTCTTTCTGGTAGAACCCTTCCTTCCCGATCCCGTCCGGGAACCGTTGCATGGAGATGGGCCTGTCACGGAGATGGGGGAGAATAGCCTCTCCGATCTTTACATAATAATCGATGAGATCCCCCTTGGTGATTCCACCCGGGAAGAATACCTTCTCTTCGTGGGACGTGTTCACCGTGTTCGGGCCGAACGTTCTCGTGGTCATGATCAGGCAGGCCTCTCCCGGACAACCTCGTGTGCATCCTTATCGGTCCGCAACCCGAGAAACCTGGGGTGGCGGAGCTTCCCGTCCCCGGTCCACTCGGTGAATCCCACCTCGCATACCAGGTCGGGGTCCACGAAATGTACCCCTTTCATGCTCCCGGTATCGTCACCGAACGGCGGGTCGCTCCGCTCCCTCCGGGTGAGTTCACGGTAAAGCGCGTCGAGGGTGCGATCATCGAACCCGGTGCCTACTTTCCCTGCATACCGCAGTCTCCCCTCCTCGTAGTAGCCGAGGAGGAGGGCTCCGAAACCGGTCCTGGAACCCTGCGGCTCCGAATATCCGCCGATCACGAACTCCTGCTCGTTCGTGCATTTGAACTTCAGCCAGTCCTGCGATCTCTTGTGGAGGTAACGGGATCCCGCCCGCTTGGCGATGACCCCTTCCCACCCTTTCCTGCATGCCTCACGGTAACATTCCAGCCCGGCGCCATCCCGGTGTGCGGAGCGCCTGAGAGGATCTTCGAACACGACGACATCCTCTAACAACGATTTCCTCGTGCGGAGCGGCAGGCTGCAGATATCGTATCCTTCCAGGTACATCAGGTCGAAAATGTAGTAATAGACCCGCACCGGGCTCCTCTCCGCTTCTTCCCGATCCCTGATCTGGAGCCTCTCCTGCAGGCGCGAAAAGCTGGTGGCGGTCCCTTCGAACGCCACGATCTCACCATCGAGCACGAAGTTGTCCGCCGCGAGGGCCCCCAGGGCATCGAAGATCTCCGGATAGGTCGAGTCAAGGGGCTTGTTATTCCTCGTCCGGAGCCGGGTCCGGTTGCCGTCACGAAACGAGATGCATCGTTCCCCGTCAAATTTCCGCTCGAATATCCAATCCGGGTGAGAAAAATAGTCCGCGGTAAGGGTCGCGAGCATCGGGTCCATCCAGTCGGGGAACGGACTCTTCTTTATAAGTCTCTTCTCCGCGTCCGGGAGTCGATCTGTCAGGGCCACTCCATCAGCTTCCTGTTAATTACACCCATACGCAACGTAAAAGATGAAAAAATCTTCCCTGACGGGAGATATCCGGCGGCGAGGCGGCATCGCGGTGCTGCGGGAATGCAAAGGACTTCTTTAAGGTCTCATCCCACGGAATTCTTGCGGTAAATTTTCCTCTTTTCCGAGATGTCCGACCTCCCGCGAATTCACCCGCCCGATCCGTTCGGGCGAGCACAGGTCCGGAGCAGGAATCTTGATTATTCCCGGAATGAAATGATGAAGATTACCACAATGGAACCGACGGCACTCTCGCTAGACGAGCTGAATTCCCTGAAACAAAAGACCGCCCGCCTCTCGGTTGCTTCCAACACCGTGCTGGTAATCTTAAAACTCATCGTGGGATTCGCAGTCGGTTCAGTGAGCATCATCTCCGAGGCCATCCATTCTGCAATGGACCTCCTGGCCGCGGTGATCGCATTCTTTTCCGTGAAGAAGTCGTCTGAACCACCCGATGAGGCCCATGAATTCGGACACGGAAAGTTCGAAGATTTTTCAGGGTTAATCGAGGCGCTCCTCATATTCGTCGCCGCAGCGCTGATCATTTGGGAGGCGGTGCGTAAACTCCTCGGCGAGGGGGAGGGGGACGAGATCTCCATGAACCTTCTTTTTATCGGGATGGGTGTCATGGCAGTTTCGGCCCTGCTGAACTGGTTCGTATCCCGGCGACTGATGAAGGTGGCGAAACAATCCGAGTCCATCGCACTCGAGAGCGACGCCTGGCACCTCAGGACTGATGTCTATACCTCGGTGGGGGTGCTCATAGGGCTTGTCCTTATCCGGGTAACCGGGATAGCCATGCTGGATTCGCTTTTTGCGATCGGAGTCGCGGTCGTGATCATCAAAGCGGCCTACGATCTCACCCGCCGGTCCGTGTCAGACCTTATCGACCAGAGCCTGCCCGACAAGGACGAGCAGAGGATCAAGGAGATACTGTGCGAACATGCAGGAGATTATGCCGGGTTCCACGGGCTGAAAACCCGGAGGTCCGGCCCGGAGATCTTTATCGATCTCCACCTTGTCATGCCCGGCGACGTCTCGGTGGAACAATCTCACGACCTCACGGATCACCTTGAGACGGACCTTAAGGTCGAATATCCCAGGTCCACGGTGACCATCCATGTTGAACCCTGCCACGAAGGGTGCAACGGTTGCAACCGGTGCGGGTCGTTCTGCACGTATCAACACGACAAAGAGGGGGGTCCCGGGGGCAGCAAATAAAAATTCTGGGAACTTCTGGACATTGAAACCCAATCGCTATATATCAAAGAGTTGAATTAGATTCCATGGACGAACCTACTGCCACTTCCAATACCGGCCTTCGGATAGCAGGTGCTGTCATCCTCGGGATCTTCGTCGGATTCTTTGTATTCTTTGGAATATCGCTTATCCTGGGCGTCTTTAACGACTCTATGGGAACGAACCTTACCCTGTCCATGGATATCGCGGAGAACATTTTCAGCGCCATCCTGCTCGCGGTCATCATCCTCATCTTCATCGTGCTGTTCGCCTGGCTCGCCTGGAGATCGCATCCCGGGGAATGGGAAGAGAAGGAATAAGGTAACTGGATACCATCCCCGTTTTCCGATATCCGGGGGTTCTTCGGCGTTACGAAATCGAGAGAATTATACCTTTTTTCCGGGGGAACCTGACGTCGTGCGGCATCTTCCACATCATTCCGTAAAACCGCACACAGACCGGTTAATCTTCCGCATTGCGCCTTCGGGACACGGGGACATGCGAATCCCTCTGTATTCCCGGCGGACAGGCGATTTTGCTGTGTTGCGCCGGGCGATTATCACGTAGCGATTTCGGCCATATCTGCACCGAAGAGTTATCATTCTCAGGGAGGAGGTCTTATACGGTGTGGATACCTGAGAAAACCCTTCGCTCCCAGTCCCGGAGACCCACAGGTGATGATACCGTTGAAGATGACCACTCGATTTAAGGAACTGCTGTATGCAGAGGAGATCCTCGCATTCCCCGTCTCGCACGACCCGCTCTGTGCAAAGATCGCAGAACTTTCCGGATTCGCAGCCGTCTCGGTGGGCGGGTATGCCTCGAGCGCCTCGATGCTGGCAAAACCCGACATCAACCTCCTTACCCTGACCGAGATGGCGGACGTCGTACGGAGGACGGTAAATGCCGTGAATATTCCCGTGTTCGCGGACGGAGATACCGGGCATGGGAACGTGAACAACGTGAAAAGGACAGTGGAACTGTTCGAACAGGCAGGAGCGGCGTCGCTCTTCATCGAGGACCAGGTCTCTCCCAAGCGGTGCGGGCACATGGCCGGCAAAGAGGTGATCCCGCCCCGCGAAATGGAAGCGAAGATCGAGGCCGCACTCGATGCCCGGAAGGACCCCGATCTTCTCATAATGGCCCGTACCGATGCTATCGCGGTCAACGGCATCGACGATGCCATCGCAAGGGCCGGCAGCTACCTCGATGCGGGTGCTGATTTCATCTTCATAGAGGCACCCGAGAACGTGCCCCAGATGCGGCGTATCACCAGGGAGATCGATGCTCCGAACCTGGCGAACATGCTTCCCGGGGGGAAGACCCCGCTCCTCACCGCCCCGGAGCTTCAGGAGATCGGTTTTGCCGCCGTAGCGTTTCCCACGGTCTGCACCCATACCATTGCGAAATCGGTGATGGGAGTGCTTCGGGACCTCCGTGCAACGGGAACACTCGCGGGACTGGAAGAGAGGATGCTCTCTTTCGACGAGTTCGGAGGACTTGTCGGGCTCGACCGGATCCGTTCCGAAGAACTCGCCTACTGCCGCGACTGCAGGTGAACAGAGCCCGGGACCCCCACCCCTCTCGATTATACTTCGCATTGCTCAACCGAACAGCGTCGTAAATGAGAAAACCTGCTTCGGCAATCCAGGTGAACTGCGGTTAACCCTTCTCACCCGACCTCCGGACCGAGGTATTTTTCCCTGCTATTGAGAAAATCCCGGTAGATGCGATAATAATCGGTATCTTCGTAGGCGATCTTCCGGATGGGGATCCCATCAAACGAGAAGATATCCGCTTTGGGATAGGCGAGCAGGATAGGGGAGTGCGTTGCGATGATGAACTGGGCATGCCCCATGGAGACGAACGTTCCAAGCAGTTTTAGGAGTTCGAGCTGCATCTTTGGCGAGAGCGCAGTCTCCGGTTCATCGAGGAGGTAGAGACCCGGGAGCCTGAACCTGTTCGCAAAATATGCCATGTGGGACTGCCCGTGCGACTTGTTCACCAGGGAAGAATCCCCGAAGTATTTCAGCATATCGGGGTCTGCTCTTGCCCATTCGTCAAGTATCTCTGCAAAATGCCGGAAAATCTCGGACGCGAAGAATGCACCGGGAACTTTTTCGCCCTTCCACTCAACGGTGATGTACCGGTAGAGCTCGTTTTCGTACGGGTTATGGCAAAACCTCATTCTTTCCGTCTCCTCCCAGAGTGCAATCCCGCAGTTGCGGGCTATCGCCTTGAGCAGCGTGGACTTGCCGGACCCGTTCTCTCCGATGATGAAGGTAACCGGTTGTGAAAATTCAATCTGGTCGGTGGCCCTGAACAGTTCCAGATTGAAGGGGTAATAATCATGTGTGGGAAAATCCCCGTGGAGAATGCGAAGCCGGGTGATATGCATCATCACTACTTCTGGCCCGGCGGGGATATATGCTTCACCAGGGTTCGCAGCCTGGCATCGTTCGCAAAGACCATCCGGGCGGGATCGTCATGAGTGGGGCCGTGCCCAGGAAAAAACGGCACCTTTTTGTTCCAGCCCTCAAATCCTAATCTCTTATATGCCGGATGTACCCCGGGTCTCTTCCGTTTCAGACCGCCGGATGGTGTATTCCATATTCCTGCTCGGGTTTTTCGCCATCTTCTCGACGACGATCTCGAAGAACCCGGTGCTGCCCCTGTTCTCCCAGGCCCTCGGCGCCGGCGATGCGGTCATCGGGCTGATCGCCGCGGTCTCCCCCCTGGCGGGAATCCTGTTCTCGTTCCCCGTGGGGGTACTCTCCGATCACATGGGGAGGAGAAGACTCCTTATTGCATCCGGGGCGATATTCCTCTCCGCGCCCCTGCTGTATCTCCTCATCTACGATCCGTTCTGGCTGATCCCGGTCCGCTTCTTCCACGGGATGGCGACCGCGATCCTGGGTCCGGTCGTCTCGGCGATGATCGCCGAAAGGTTCCCGGAAAGAAAGGGGGAGATGCTCGGCCAGTACTCTTCCGCAACACTGATCGGTCGGACGCTCGCACCACTCGTCGGCGGGGTCCTCATCTCGTTCTTCATCTTTTATCCCGGGCTCATCCCCTACAAGATGGTGTACCTGGCGGCGGCGATCGCGGCAATCCCGGTCCTCATCCTAACCCTCACGTACCGGGAGGAAGGCCATGGAAAACTGACTGTCCTGCCTTTTTCAACATTCAAAACAAGTTTTGTCACCTTTTTCACCAACTGGAAGCTCCGGGCGACGGCGTTCGTGGACATGGCGACCTACTTTGCATTCGGTGCGTTCGAGACCTTCCTTCCGCTCCTGCTCCTGTCCCGCGGAATCGACGCGTATCAGACGGGGATCATCTTTACCGTCCAGGTGCTGGTCATCGCCCTGACCAAACCGTTCTTCGGAAGGATCGCCGACCGTATAGATAAAAGAGTCCAGATTGTCATCGGTCTCCTCGTCCTCGGCGGTTCTGTCGCCGCCCTCCCGTTCGGATCCTCGTTCGGGTGGTTCCTGCTCGTCAGTTCCGTACTCGGCCTCGGCATGTCGCTCTCCACGGTCGCCACTACAGCGTATGTCGCGGATATTGCAGAGAAAGAAGAACTGGGAGCCTCGATGGGGGCTCTCTCCTCCATCATGGATATCGGACATTCGGCAGGCCCCCTGATCACGGGGATCCTTGTCGCGGCAGGCAGCTTTACCTCAGGGTTCCTGGCGAGTTTCGGTGTCGCCGCGGCAGTCTGTGTATTTTTCGGGGTGTCGGTATATGGCAGGAGGGGCTGAACGCGGTACGTGAACGTGCGGGGCCTGCAGCACTCATTATTCGTGCATGATACCGCAATTCACGGGTTCCTTCCCGGATATTTGAAAAGTTGCAACGCCGATCCAGTATCATTTCCCGCTTCGATGAAGAGAGGTACGGAAATTTGCAGCGGGGAGAATTCGTCGTCGGATACTGAGAATCCTGCCGGGACGGTTATACAATCGGGACCCTGGGTTGCCGTACGTGATGATCCTTCCCGGTCCGGTGTCGGGAAAAGCCCCGGGAAGGCAGAATCGTTCTCTGCCATGGAATCTGTTTTATTGTATTCATGGGTTACCTATCCGGTATGCAAGGTTCCCGCACCGACTCCTTCGCCCGTTCGCTCGATACCATCGGTGCCCTTCTGGCAGACGGGCCTTCCACTGAAAACATGGTGGATATTCTCGGAATTCTCGGAATTTCCGGTATCGACGCGCACTACCTGGAAAATATGGTGTTATACAGCGAATACCTTCCGAAATCGGCAGAAATGCCATTTTCCAGGGAACAACGGTACCTGCATTTCCTCTGGGACGCCTTCGACCGGACGCCGTATTCGCTGGCTGCAAACCTCGCCATTCCGATCCGCCGCATGATCGCCAGGAAATTGTTCTCCGGGTGCGGGAAGAACTTCTGCGCCGAGGCGAACATCCGGTTCAACTTCGGGCAGAACATCGACGCGGGGGATAACATATTCATCAACGCAGGCACATTCATCGACTCGAAGGGGGGTCTTACCATCGGGGATGCCGTGGGTATCGGGGAGTTCGTCCGGATATTCACCCATACGCATTCCGAGTCGGATCACGCGGAACGCACCTACGCCCCGGTACTCATATCCGATTACGCGAAGGTCTACGCAGGAGCGATGCTCTTCCCTGGCGTGACCATTGGGGAGCAGGCCATTGTGGCGGGCGGTGCGGTGGTCACGAAGGATGTCCCTCCGAATGCGGTCGTCGCCGGAGTACCTGCCAGGGTTATCCGGGAACGAAAGACCGGGGGGAGGACCCGTGAAGAACTGGACCATGTGTGGCTTTTCGAAGGGGCCTTCCAGGATGAAAAATGATTGGGGCGGGGAGAAAAACAAGTGCCGGAAAAAACCCTGCTTTCAGTGAAAATCATTAACCCGCGCTGATTCGCGAAAATGAAGGATCTTCCCTACGCTTGACGCATCGGATTTTATAGTTCCAATGCCGCATCGAGTTCATCGAGTGCATTATCAATCTTCTTCTGTTCATCTTTCATCGCATGCTCGCCTGCCGACTGGAGATCTTTCAGGCTCTTCTCAAGCGCTGCCCGCCTCCGTTCATAATCGGAAACCGCCTCATCGACCCTGGTCCCGGCATCGGCTCTCTTTTCTTTCGCTTCCGCCCTTTTGAGCCTGAACAATTCGTCATTAAATTCTTCAATTTTTTCCTCTGCCCGGGAGAGTGAGGGATCCACATCAGCCATGGCTGAAAGAACCTGTTAAAATTATAAGTATATTTCGGAATATCGATCCCGGCCGCTCGTTGCCCTGCGTCACTCGTTAAAAGTGAACTATATAAATAAGGCCCTACATGTATGGCTCAATTCATAACACATTTGCCTGCTTTTTCATGATCAGAATATCATGAGATGCATACAACATGAGGGATGCTATTCCGCCACCATGGCAGAAGATGACCAGAAAGAAGAGAACCACCACCGGCAGTACGGATTCATCATTCCTGCCGGAGCCCTTATCGGTCTTGGTGTGGGGCTGCTCGCGGATAACGGGGGTCTGGGCCTCCTTATCGGGCTTGGAGGAGGATTTCTCTGTTCGGGACTGGTTCCCCTTGTAAGGAACCGCGTTGAGAGAAAGAAACTGTATCCGGGAGGCTCGAACCTGTCGCTGGTTCTCATCGGGGCCTTCCTGCTCTTCCTCGCGACCGGTATTATGTTCATGCCGGCTGCAATCTGGCCGTATGCAATAGCCGGATTCCTCGTACTTATCGGCTTCTGGGTCCTCGTGAAGGGGTTGTACAACGTCTCCTGAAGACGGGGACATCAGTATGAATCCGGTGGAATGACATGATTGAGGCAGTTCTCGTTACAATCCTCCCCGTGGGTTTCCTGATTATCTTATTCGGCGGAGGGGCGGCCTTCCTGCGAAAAAATATCGAACAGGACGGGGAGACGCCGATCGACAGAACGCTGTTTTATACCAGCAAATACTCGGTAATTATCCTTTGGGGGGCCATGGTCCTCCAGAGCTGGGGGATCGGTCTGTCGTTCTTCGAAGTCCCGCTCTTTCTCCGGGTAACTGGTCTTATCGCCTGGTTTTTCGGATTCACATTTTTATACGTCGGAAGATTCGAAATGGGGAGTTCGTTCCGGCTGGGGACTCCCAAGGAACGTACCCTTCTCAGGGTCGACGGATTATTCGGATTGAGCAGAAATCCGATGTATGTCGGCATGTATGCGACAATATGCGCATCCGCACTCTACACGCTGAATCCCGCCGTGATCATACTCGGTTCATTCGTGATTGCGGTCCATCATTCCATCGTCCGGGCAGAGGAGCACTATATGCAGAAGGCGTATGGCCAGGAATATACCGATTATCGCAACCGGGTGGGACGCTATATCTAGGAGCCGGTGCGGCGGGCAAATGGGGACCGGCTCTCAATTTTTTATTACATTGCGTCCACCGGAAAGGAGCTGCCAGGGTATTCAGGCCCACTGTATCCTTACCCGAGGTATATCAAGATCAGTAGGAGCAGATTGACCACAACGGATTGCAGAAAAAACAGGATGCATAAAGGACGACCGTCCGGACCGTTCACGCGACCTGTTCGAGGATGTGCCCGATCAACCGTTTCTCCGCTTTATGGATGTGTTCAAGCAGCGTGCTCTTGTGCATCCCCATTTTTTCCGCAAGTTCACCGGCATTTATCCTCCTGGGGTGATCGAAATACCCCTGGCGGTAGGACTCGAGCAGGATGTCTTTCTGCTTGGGGGTAAGGATACCAAAAATTCCGTCCACCTGGGGATTGTAATCGCAGACCGAAAGGATCTCGAGCCCCCACCCTTTCTCCGCGGCATCGGTCACGAACGTATGGAAGTCCTCCGGAGTCCCGACCATGTTGAAGGTCAGGCAATCGTCCTGGAAGACGATCGGGTGCTCGAACTTGGATCCGTAGGTGCGGAGGAACCGGGTAATATCATCGGAAAACGTTCCCCTTGCAAGACAGGTATACTCCCGACCTTTGTGTTGAAGCACGATCAGGTTCGACACATAATTGCATTGTATCTGATCGACGGGGATCCCTTCCCTGATGGTAAACTTGCACACTTCGCTGTGCATGTCGTCAACCATGTTGAAGAGTGAGATAACCTCGAATCTCTCTATGACCTGGCCGTAGGATCTGCAGTAATCGAAGATATCCGCAGAGAGCCTGACCGTCATTTTCTTCATATGTAGCGATCTGGTGGAAGAGACATTATATAAATATGGCCCTGCATGGAGGTTCAGACCGCACCTTTCCCCCCCCACATCATTTCGGACGAGAATTCGACAACGAAGGTTCGGAATGGCAGGGTGCAATAAAATGCGAGGGGTGGGATTCGAACCCACGGACTCCTTCGAGAACGGATCTTAAGTCCGCCGCCTTTGGCCTGGCTTAGCTACCCTCGCGCCGGGAAAAGTTCCCATAATACTCTTCCCCCGGATTCATAAGATCGTCGCTTGGACGTTATTCAATCTCCCGGGATAATCGCTGTGATGTAGCGGACCTTTTCACAAATTCGCCTGTTTCCGGAATAAAAATTTCCAAACATTTTAAAAGCTAGCCCCGCTACGTTCTTCCATGACTCGCAAGTCAGAGAAATTCGGATCCATCGCTGCCGGAGGTATTCTGGCAGTCCTTCTTTTGGTATTCTGCACCGCTCCGGCACTCGCCCAGCCCCCGATCGGAGGAGACCAGGGATGGTTCCTTGTCCACTGCAATGTGGAAGGCGCCCAGGTATTTTTCGACGGGACGTATATGGGAGATATCACCAGCGGTCAGCTCTATGTGCCGGTATACACCACGGGCACCCCCTACACGACCTATACCGTGAGCAAAGAAGGGTATTCCACCTACACCGGTGACGTCGGGCCGTCGCCCGGGAAGGGTGAGACCTTCGACCTGTATGCAACCCTGAACCCGATCGCGACGACAGTGCCCACCCTCATCGGCGGTGACGTCGGATGGTTCACGGTCCACTGCAATGTTGACGGGGCGACCGTCATGCTCGACAACACTGTGGAAGGTACCATCAATCAGGGAACTCTCACCATCCAGGTGTATGTTACCGGAACCCCGTACAGGACCTTCACGGTGACCAAGGAAGGCTACCAGCCCTATACAGGATCCATCACTCAGTACCCGGGCAAGGGCGAGACAGTAGATCTCTACGCAACCCTCAACCCGACACCGACCCCCACCACCAAGGCGCCGATCGGAGCCGGGATTGCAGTGATTGCCCTCGCGGGAGCGGCAGTAGCCCTCCTCGCATCAAGGAAACACCTCTAAAAAATCTTTTTTGGTCGACTCTCCGGTGCATGACCGGAAAAAAATCGGGTTCGGGAATGCCGGTCTGCCGGGGCTCTGATTCATCCCAGCGTGATATCCCAGAACCCGTTGGTCCGGATATTGAAGAGGTAATATCCGTTCTCCGGGATGTACACCTCTTTCGTGCCCTCGCCCTGGGCGCACGGGTTGTCGAGGAACAGCCCTGAGAGACGTTCACCGGAGGGTTCGAAGACGAGCGCTCCGCTCTCGTTGTAGAACGACAGCTCGAATCCTTCAGGGGCCACGACCGAGTACTTCATGCTGTGGTTCCCCTGCTGCAACGGGATCAGGGGCGAGGTGGTATCCCCCATCCCGTGCATGGTCAGGGGAAGGGACACGGACGGATCCTTCAGGGGACGTTCGATCGTCACCGTCCAGTCGCCGAACCCGATGACCCGGAACGTGTAGATCCCCGCGTTGACCGAACCGAATGCCTGGCTGGAATTGTAGGGCCCGTGGCTGTTCGTCAGGATCTGGTAGAGGTCCCTGCTGGTGATATCGGCATAGAACGGAACGAAATCATCGCCGGGGCAGTCCATTCGTGCCACGAACAACTGGCCCGCCGGGAGGGTGATGTTCTTTTCCATAGTGCCGGTCCCGGTGACCTCAAGAGGAAATGTCCCCGTAACGGGAGTGGTCGACGGGGTGGGGGTGGCGGTCAACGTGGCATTCCCGGGGGCGGGAGTGGTACACCCCGCAAGGAGGAGGAGGCAGAGGAGCCCGGTAAAAAGGAGAGAGGCATTTTTCATGACGGAGTATAGGGCTCGCCATGAAAAAAAAAGCTATTCTTTCCTTGAGAATATTTATGCAATCACTTGATTTCCAAAATTTATCCCGGTTGCATAGCAGTGGGATGGGTTCAAAATGACATTGTCATATTCTCCAGAAGAAGGATTAGTTGGCTTCCATCCATTTCGTTGGGTTTCTACAATCCTGTATTGTTCGGCCGGAGAGAATTTCAGTCCGTTAAATACAAAGTCCCCGTTTCCGTTTGTGGTAGTAGTCTGTGATAAAACCCAGGACCCGCCAGGTTTGTTGTAACATTTTATTTCCCATCCACTCAATCCAGGCTCATTTGGATCTCTAACTCCATTCCCATTGAGATCATTATATTTCATACCTGATACTGAACCGCATTCTGATGGCTGTGTAGGCGTAGGTGAAGTGGTAACCATGGTCGTCGCTGTGGTGGTCACCGTCGTCGTTGCCGTAGTCGTTCCGGTCACGGTACCTGTTCCCGTTCCAGTCCCCCCGATCCCCTCGTTGGCGATGAGGATATGTGCAGTCTCGTCGACCAGGCGAAGGCTTAACGGCCCCCCGGGAAGCGGAAGCGTGCCGGTTATTCCGGTCAGGTCCCCGGTTGCATAGTATCCTGCCGGGGTGCGGTAGATGTAGAGGGTATCGCCCGGACCAAAGTATGTCAGCGATGGATCATATTTCACCATATCCGAACGTTCCGGCGTGTCGACGTAGAGGCCCAGCCTGTAGGCGGCCTGTGCGGAGGCATTCACCGAGGCCACATCACCTCCCCTGCTATAGAGGCTGATCGCCTGAACTCCGGAAACGTTCACCACCTTGATCTCAGGTGCGATATATGCAGATTTCCCGAGGAGATTGAAAAAACCCAGGAACTGCGAAGCCATAATGATCGCCACCGCGATCACCAGCACGATGATCAGGATGGTCCCTACAACCTCGCTCACTGCAACCTGCCCGTCCCTCATGATATCAAATGAGGGAATGACGCGTGAAGGTATGAATATTTCATTCCGGTGCGTATCTCCCGGTGATGACGGTTCCTGCCCGGCGCCTCCCGCTTAAGGCGGGTATTCGGACAGTAACCGATCTGGTTTTTCCGTTCTATCCCACCGGAGCCAGTATTTCGGTGAGGATCTCGTCCGGCCGCACTTCCCGGGGATCGTTGAGGTAGATCTCACGGATCGGCCCTTTGATCTTTCTGCCTTCAGATTCCAGCCACGCGAAGAGCTTCTCGTAGGTCCCGGTGCATTCCTGGTATGGCCCCTTGTGGAGCACCCTGGCCATCAATCCTCCCGGGAGCTCGTACGTGACGATATCCCCCTCAGGTCTGGTCCGGCCGGTCACCGGGAACGCGACCTCGATATCGGCGTCCCCCGATGCATCGGCCCGGTATGCATCCTCAACGGACTTTTCGTGCCACAGGTAGATCGGGGGGCCCGAGGGCCCGATCTCGCGTCTGACGATGAATTCCGCAAGCTCCCCGATCATGACGGGGATCTCTTGGTAAGAGCCTTTCCGCCGTATCCCGGCCACGAGGACCGGCGGCACTTCCACCAGGCTGATCTCTCCTGATTCCGACATGAATGAACAAGAGGAGAAGGATTCTTAAAAATCCTGCGGAGGGTGCGGGGCGAAAATGCGGTTGGCGGATTTCCCTGGAGGACGATCAGGAACGGAAGGACGCCCGTGACATCTCAGGGGAATCCTGAAAATCCGGGGCATTCGTCGCTACTGGTGCAGTACCACAGTGGCACGGACTCATCCGGAAACATTCCGAGATGATTATCCTGTTCCGCCTCATAGTAACAGTTCGCATACCATGTCACAGGCTGGCCCGGTTATCCTGATCCTCGGCGCAGGCGCGGTCGGACTCTCCCTCGCCGGTAAGCTCGCGGGTGTCGCGACCGTTTACACGGCATGCCGTCCACGCCACGCCGAGGCAATCAGGCAACGGGGACTTGAAATGCGCGGGATTTGGGGCGAGGGAACGGTCGCCGGCATCTCCTGCATCGCGGGGCCGGGAGGTGCTCCGGACTCTCCCGATTATGTGTTCATCACCGCCAAGGGGACCGATACCCTTGAGATTTGTGAAGAATATGCCGGTGTAATCCGGGACCGGCCGGTGGTAAGCCTCCAGAACGGCATCGGAAACGAAGAGATCATCTCTTCCTATTCAGCCCTCGTTATCGGGGGGACCATCACCACCAACTTTGCAATCGAAGGGCCCGGGTCGGTAAGGGTCCTTCGGGAGAGCGGGCCGGTGGCGCTCGGGATCTGGTCGGGTGAACCGGAACATGCGGTACTTGACCGCCTGATCGCGTTGCTGGGATCCGCCGGAGTGCCCGTAGCCGCATCTCCCGACATCAGGGCGGGTAAATGGACGAAGGCCCTCCTGAATATTGCGGTCAACCCGCTCACGGCCCTCCTTGGCGAACCGGTCGGGGCGGTTGAGAATGCGTATCTCAGGGAGATAGTCACCGGCCTGATCGAGGAGACGTTCGCGGTCATGGACGCCGAGGAGGTCCACCTCTCGTGGAAGACCGCCGGGGAATACCTGGATTACCTCTATTCCGTGCAGATTCCCGATTTCGCCCCGGTGCATACTTCGATGTACTTCGACCTCCGTGAAGGCAAACGAACCGAGATCGAACTCCTCAACGGGTACGTCGCCCGCCTCGGGACACGTCATTCCGTCCCGACCCCTTATAACCGGTGCATCGCAGACCTTATACGATCGAGAGAGCCGGAATAATCGTATTAAGCCTGTATTTCGTCTTACACCACGTAGGTTATACTCCTTGTCCCGCATATCCCGTCGCCCGGGAAAACTTCGGAATTCATTTATTCCCTAAAATGGTTTATATGTAGGAATCTATGACCGACAGCGAAGGAGGGGAGAAGAGGAAAAAAAAGATGGTAGTCCTCTCTGCCCTGTCGATTGTCCTGGTAGTGTTCCTCGGAATCTCGATATCAGGTTTCTTCCCGTTCATCGGGGCATCACAGACTGCCGGAGAGAATATTTCAATGACCGGCACCTCCCGGGCTCCCGTCCCGCTCTTCGAGGACACGTTTGACAACGGTCTTTCAGGCTGGCAACGATACGGCTATCCCCTCCCCGAGGTCAGGGCAGACATGGGCAACCCGCCGCCCAGCTTCGACTGCAGGGGCGACGATCTCTATGACAGCTTCGCCATTTCGCACGAGCGTTTCAACCTCTCGGGAGGGATCATTTACCAGGTCGACATGTACGCGAACGATACCCGGAGCGAAGGATGCTGGGTAGATGCATTTTTCCGCATTCCCCGCTACCCTGAAGGTGCGGACGCGCTCATCCAGATAGTGCTTCGGCCTATCGGCCCCGCATGCTGGGGTGAGGCTCCCCAGGAGATCGGTCACGGCGTGTACGACTTCTTCATCACCAACGAAAGCGATACCTACGAGCACCTCCAGGTCATCGGTGGACCGGCGGACGCTGACGTGGGAGCCTGGCACAGATACACCATCGTGGTCCTTCCCGACCGCCATGTAGAGTTTTATCGGGACGGCGAGCTCCTCCACAGGCCTGAGGGAACTCTTAGCGCGAACTATTCGGCCGTTCCCCTTCCGGTCTATATCGGTGCCCGGTCGTATATCGACTACGGCCCGTCACTTATCGACAACGTGCGGGTCTATCCCTATAGTCAGCTTGACATGGTGATGAACCAGTCCCTTCCCTGAAAAGGAGGACGACCGGAACCTCGTTTTCCCCGTAGAATGACCGGACAAGGGGAATGGACAACAATACCCTGATGGCCGATCAACACACAGTTTATGCTGTACGAGCAGAGCCGGGACAATGTCGCTTTTTATCCGCGGATGGGTCGAGGACGAGGGTCGGAGACTTACCGAAGGGGAGATCGAGGCCATCCTCTCGGACCAGCCGTCCCGGGTATCCCGTTTCGGCGGGGAGTTCTTCTTCTCTTCCGGAGTGTGTGAGGGCAGGGACCACCTCGGGATCATCCCGGGGCCGATCCCACCGGGGACGTTCCGTTGCGGGAATATGGAGACCAGGATCTCGCCCTGCGTGCCGGATCTCACGCTGGAAGAGGCCGTCGTGAAGGCGGTCTCGCTCCGGTCGGACGAAGGGGTCTGTGCGCTCTCCGGCGGTGTCGATTCTTCCCTGGTGGCGGCTCTCGCAGGCCTCCCCTGCCTGGTGGTAGGGACCGCTTCATCCCATGATATCGTCCGGGCAGGAGCGGTGGCCCGCGTACTTGGCCTTGAAATTACCGTGGCGGTGATTCCGCCCGGCCAGATTGAGGATGCCATACATTCCGTGCTCCCCGTAATTCCGGTTAATGGACCGGTCGACGTGGCAATTGCGGTGACCCAGTTCTTCATTGCCCGGGCAGCAAGGGAGCTCGGCCACTCCCGTATCCTGACCGGGCAGGGAGCCGACGAGCTTTTCGGCGGTTATGCCCGCTATCTTACGGTGGAGGACGTCGAGTCGCAGCTTGAGGCGGATTTCGGAAGCCTCGCCCTCCAGGGAGCCCGTGACCAGGCGGTGGCCGGCCTGCACGGGACTTCTCTCTCCATGCCCTATCTCGACCTCAGGGTGGTGAACGCCGCAAAAATGCTCCCCGATCGGGGGAAAGTAACAGGCGGTGTCAGGAAACGGGCGCTCCGGGAGCTCGCCGCACGGTTCATCCCCCCGGAAATCGCATGGTACGAGAAGAAGGCGATGCAGTACGGAAGCGGCATCGAGAAGGAGATTCGTGCCCTTGCCCGGAGGAAAGGGTTCCGGAACACCGGAGATTTCATCCGGAACCTCTCCTGACGGTCTGTTCCGGCCGGGTCTTTACTGTTTCGCAAAGCTCACGGCTGCCAATCCCGGGTAAGATATTCCGCCTGGTTCCGGGATTCTGAGTGAAACTTACCGGTATAGGGAACAGGGCCCCTTAACCGGGTGGAATGAGCACCAGATGGCGAATATGCTGCCCATCACTAATTCTACCAGGGGTCTCCTCATGCGCGCACCCGGGGGTCCCGCCTATAGTATAAGTGTGTCCGCCGGGAGTTACGAATTATCCCCGATAGGGAAATTACCGTAGTTCCGGAGGCGGGGAAACGCTTTTTCCCTTTTCCTCTCCCGGCGGCAACATTCTCCGTGCAATGAGAACGGTTATAAAAGACAGGTGCAACGGTACTTAATCTAGATGGGCAGCCATGGGAAGGCACGAGAATGATAGCAGAACGCGACGTCGAACACATTGCACAACTGGCCGATATTGCCATCTCCAGGGAAGAACTGGAGGAATTTACCCCCCAGGTCAATCAGATCCTCGATTATTTCGACCTCCTCGACCAGGTGGAAGGGACTTCCGGGGGGGAACAGGAACTGTTCAACGTATTCCGGGACGATACCGTAGAACCTTCCCTCCCCCGGGAAGACGTGATCGCAATCGCCCCTGATTCCGAGGACGGGTTTATCAAGGCGCCGAGGGTGATGTAGTGACGGGCGGTTCGGTTCATTTCGATCCCGGGGACACCTGCAGGGCATTCCTCACTACCCTCCGTGAAGCCCCCTATACCACGGGAACGCTCTCCGGGGTGGCGGTTGCAGTAAAAGACAATATCTCCACGATCGGCATTCCCACAACCTGCGGTTCGAAGATCCTGTCGGGATACGTGCCCCCGTACGACGCCCACGTCGTCTCCCGGTTAAAGGAGGAGGGCGCAGCAATCGTGGGAAAGACCAACATGGACGAGTTCGGGATGGGGACCACCACCGAGAACAGTGCGTTCGGCCCAACCCTGAACCCCCTCGACCATGAACGCGTTCCCGGCGGGTCCTCCGGAGGAAGTGCGGCTGCCGTGGCCTCAGGGATGGTCAGGATGGCACTCGGGACCGACACCGGGGGATCGATCCGCTGCCCTTCCGCGTTCTGCGGTATCGTCGGACTAAAGCCGACCTACGGCAGGGTCTCCCGGTACGGGCTCATCGCCTACGCCAACTCTCTCGAACAGATCGGACCTATGGCAGCCTCCGTCTCCGATGTATCGCTCCTCATGGGGGTCATTGCCGGATACGACGCACGCGATTCCACCTCCCGGGACGCTCCGTACTGCCACACCCCCGATATGGAGATCCGCGGGCTGAAGATCGGCGTCCCCGAGGAATTCTTCGGTGAAGGGGTCGACCCCCGGGTCGCGACCCGGGTCTGGGATGCGATATCCCTCCTCGAACAACTCGGTGCCGAGGTCATCTCCTGCCGTATGCCCAGCATGGCGTACGCCCTGGCTGCCTACTACGTGACCTGCACCAGCGAAGCGAGCTCGAACCTTGCCCGTTTCGACGGGGTCCGGTACGGCCCCGCCGCCGATACGAAGAAGACATGGCACGAGGCGTTCCAGGAGAGAAGGAAGGAAGGGTTTGGCAAAGAGGTCCGGCGCCGGATCATGCTCGGGACGTTCGCCCTCTCTTCGGGCTACTACGGCAAATATTATGCCAAGGCACAGGCCGCAAGGGAGGATGTCAGGCGGGATTTCGCGAGACTCTTCCGGGAAGTGGATGTCCTGGCGGGTCCCACCATGCCCACCATCGCCTTCAGGCTCGGCGAAAAGAGCGACCCGCTCTCAATGTACCTCTCGGATATCCTCACGGTGCCTGCAAACCTCGCAGGAGTGCCCGCGATCTCTGTACCTTGCGGGAAGGTGGATGGCATGCCGGTCGGGCTGCAGATCATGGGACAGCACATGGAAGACGAACGGGTGGTCGACGTTGCGTATGCCTACGAGCAGGGAGGGAACCAATGAGCGATGTCGGTGCCCGTTCTACTACGGGAACGGAGACGGTCCGGGGTCCTGCCGAAGAGGAAGAGGTGATCATCGGGCTCGAGGTCCACTGCCAGCTCGATACCAGGACCAAGCTCTTCTGCGGGTGTTCAACGGATTACCGGGACGACGGCCCGAACACCCATGTGTGTCCCATCTGCCTAGGACTTCCCGGGACCCTTCCCAGGGTGAACAGGACCGCGGTGGAATACGCCATCAGGGTGGCGAAAGCGCTTAACTGCGAAATCCTGGAAGAAAGCGAGTTTTCACGGAAGAACTACTTCTACCCCGACCTGAACAAAGGATACCAGATCACCCAGTATGACAAGCCGCTCGCCGTGGGAGGATGGCTGGAGATAGAGTCTGACGAAGGAGGCGAGAAACTGGTGAGGATCACCCGGGTGCACATGGAAGAAGACCCGGGAAGGCTGGTGCACAAAGGAGGCACCGACCGGCCGAAGTACACGCTTGTCGATTACAACCGGGCGGGGATCCCGCTGATCGAGATGGTCACCGAACCCGACCTCCGTTCCCCGAAAGAAGCCCGCAGGTTTTTGAACAAGCTCAGGGCTACCCTGGAATACCTGGGAGTCTTCGACTCCGAGAAGGAAGGATCGCTCCGGGTCGATGCCAACGTCTCCATCCAGCCGAAGGGCTATTTCTCAATACACGGGAAAGGAATGAAAGAGCGGGGCCGTGTGGAGATCAAGAATATCTCATCCTATAAAGGAGCGGAAAAAGCCCTCACCTTCGAGATCACCCGTCAGAAGAGCATGATCCGCCGCGGCCAGAAACTCGGGACCGAGACCCGGCACTTCGTCGAAGCGCGGGGGGTGACCACCGCGAGCCGGAGCAAGGAGATGGAGCAGGACTATCGCTATTTCCCCGAACCCGACCTCCGTCCGATGCAGATCCGTTCGTGGTGCGACAGGATTGTACTCCCCGAGCTCCCCGATGCCCGGAGGGCCCGGTTCATGGCCCAGTACGGGTGTTCCCTCAATCATGCCAGGACCCTGACCGGCGAGCTCAGGCTCGCCGAATTTTATGAGAGAGTGGCCCCCGTTGACGCGGCACTTGCCGCAACCTGGGTTGCGGACACTCTGCTCGGGGAGTTGAACTACCGGGACATGTCGGTCGCCACCGTGAGCCCCGACCTGTTCATCGCTCTCTTGACCATGCTCCGCGATCGGGTCATCACCGACAAGAGCGGCGTCGAGGTGCTTCGGAACCTGCTGGACCAGTTGAAGGATACCGGGTGCTGCGAAACACCCGATGAGTGCGTGAAGCGCCTGAACCTGACAAAGGCCGGTGGTGCGGGACTTTCCGGGGTCATCGAGGAGGTAATCTCCGAGCACCCCCGGGCGGTGGCGGACTTTGCCGAAGGGAAGAAGGAGGCGTTCAACTTCCTGATCGGCCAGGTAATGCGTAAAACGCGGGGACGCGTCGACCCGGTGGAACTGAACAGGGCATTACGGGAACGCCTGGAAGGAGTGTGACAGAGATGCACCTTATTGTTGCCGAAAAGAACATCTCCGCACGGAGGATAGCCCAGATCCTCGCCGGCAGCGCCAAACTCAAAGAAGATAAGGAGGGCGGTGTTTCGGTCTACCGGTTCGACAATACCGCCCTGATCGGGCTCCGTGGCCATGTGGTCGAGGTAGACTTCGTAGAGGGCTACTCGAACTGGAGAAGCGCCGAACGGACGCCTAGGAGCCTTATCGATGCGGAGACCGTGAAAGTCCCGACCGAGAAGAAAATCGTGAACCTCGTCCAGAAGCTGGCCAGGAAATCCGAACGGGTCACGATCGCCACCGACTTCGATACCGAGGGTGAGTTGATCGGGAAAGAAGCCTACGAACTGGTCCGGCAGGTTAACAAGGACGTTAACGTTGACCGGGCCCGGTTCTCCGCCATCACGCCCGAGGAGATCGGGCAGGCGTTTGCGCATCCTACCTCCATCGATTTTGCCCTTGCGGCCGCGGGTGAAGCCCGCCAGGTGATCGATCTCATGTGGGGCGCTTCCCTGACCCGCTTCATCAGCCTCGCAGCCCGGAGAGGGGGCAATAATATCCTCTCTGTCGGAAGGGTGCAGAGCCCTACGCTTGCGATGATCGTCGACCGGGAGAAAGAGATCGAGGCATTCGTCGCTCAGAAATACTGGCAGCTCGCACTCGATACCAGGAAGAACGGCGAGGTCATCGAGGCCCGTCACACCACTGCCCGTTTCTGCGACAGGGATCAGGCGGTCCAGGCGAAGGAGCGCACGCGGGAGCCCCTGCGTGTTGCGGAGGTGAAAGAAGGGACCAGGGTGGAACGTGCCCCCACCCCGTTCGACACCACCTCGTTCATCGTCGCCGCGGCACGGCTCGGCTTTTCGGCGGCGAACGCGATGCGGCTCGCGGAAGACCTCTATATGAACGGATTCATCTCGTACCCGAGGACTGACAATACGGTCTACCCACCCTCCCTGGACCTGAACGGCGTGCTGAAGGCCGTTCATCCCACCGAGTTTGGAAAGGACGTGGAATGGGTAATGGCCCACCGGAGGGCCGTACCCACCAGCGGGAAGAAATCGTCGACCGATCACCCTCCCATCCACCCCTCGTCCGCGGCAACCCGCGAACAACTCGGGGAAGACCGGTGGAAGGTCTATGCACTGGTAGTCCGGAGGTTCCTGGCGACGCTCTCCCCCGATGCCCGATGGCGGACCATGAAGGTCACCTTCAGGGCGGGAGGGGAGGAGTACGCGGCGACAGGGGGACAGCTCACGGAAAGAGGGTGGCGGACGGTCTACCCCTACAGCAGCGCCACCGAGTACGAACTCCCGCATCTCAGTGAAGGCGAGACCCTTCCCCTCCTCGAGGTCAGGATGGAAGAGAAGGAGACCCAGCCACCACCCCGCTACTCCCAGAGCAAACTCATCCAGAGCATGGAGGAGCTCGGCCTCGGGACGAAGAGCACGCGGCACGAGGTCATCCAGAAGCTGATCACCCGGAAATACATCGAGGGAAACCCGCTCCGTCCCACCCTGGTCGGAAGGGCGGTCATCCAGTCCCTCGAGGGGCACGCCGATACCATCACCCGCCCGGACATGACCCAGACCCTGGAAGAACACATGCAGCAGATCAA
Organism: Methanolinea mesophila; assembly: GCF_017873855.1. Taxonomy (NCBI): domain Archaea; kingdom Methanobacteriati; phylum Methanobacteriota; class Methanomicrobia; order Methanomicrobiales; family Methanoregulaceae; genus Methanolinea; species Methanolinea mesophila. The sequence continues at coordinate 32,209 of NZ_JAGGKR010000002.1, read as the reverse complement.
GGAACGAAAGCGCCCTCGTGAGGACGTAGTGAAAGAGTCCCGGCAGATGTTGCATCAGGTGTTCAACCAGCTCGAGGCGAATGAGCAGCAGATCGGGGAGGAGATCATGGACCAGACCGCCGAAGAGCTCAGGCTCGGCCCTTGTCCGGTCTGCGGCAGCGATCTCCGGATCCGCCATCTCCGGAGCCAGACCCAGTTTATCGGCTGCACAGGATACCCGGAATGCAGCTTCAATATCAGCCTCCCGATGGCGATGTGGGGGTACGCGGTGCGGACCGACGAGGTCTGTGCACGGCACGGGCTGCACTTTGTCCGGCTGATCAAGAAAGGAGCAAGGCCATGGGAAATAGGGTGCCCCCTCTGCCACCATATCGCCACGAACAAGGAGACCATGGATCTCCTCCCCTCCATGACCTCCGATCTCTATGAACGCATGCTCAAGGCGCATATCTACTCGGTGTATGACCTCACCACCCTCACCCCTGCAGACCTGGAGGAGACACTGGGAATCGGAAAAGAGCGTGCGGTCAGGATCACGGATGAGGCCAGGGAGGTGTTCGAGCTTATCCGGAAACGATCGGACTGCCGTAAATTCGTCAGGAAACACCTCCCTCCACGAAGAGGCCGCAGCCATGCAACCATCATGAAGAAGCTGCACGAGCTCGGGGTCGACGACATCGAGGCACTGGGCACTGTCGAACCTGCCGTGCTCAGGAATGCGGGAATCGGCGAGAAAGAAACGGAGATGCTCCAGGGCGAAGCGAGGAAGGTCGCCGGGGAACGGGAGCTTCGCGGGCTGGGGATCCCCCCGGTGAGCCTGAAGAAATATCTCGCCGCAGGGTTCCTTTCGGCCGATGATCTCCTGGAATACAACCCCGTGTATGTCGCATACCGGACCGGAATCAGCCCGGACACCGTGTTCAAACATATCGAGCTGGTCGCATCCGCGCGGGGAAAGACCGTCCCGAAGAAGGTCCCGAAAGCCCAGGTCGAGCGGGGGCGCGAAGAGCTCCTCGCGGTACCGGGTGTAGGGGAGTCCACCCTCGAGAAACTCTACCGGGCGGGGGTATTTGACGTGAAACGACTCGGGGAGATGGACCCCCGGGATATCGCAAAGAAATCCGGCATCCCGGAGGAAAAGGTCCGGGAGCTGCAAAAAATGATAAGGGCACCGAAAGAGAGATCCTAAAGACAAAACTCCTCTCTGGCAGTTATTTTTCGGATGGCGATAATGCAGGCGAAATGGCGGAACTGGGTTCACGTGACAAAACTGGACCCGGATAAATTCATCACCCCCCAGGCGGTGGAGGAGGTGGCGACCAGCGGTACCGATGCCCTGATGCTCTCGGGAACCCTGAACGTGACGAAAGACAACATGGGCCGGCTCCGGGAGCAGGTTGCATCCTATGGGCTTCCCCTGGTGGTCGAACCGGCAGGGCCCGAAGCGGTGATCTTCGACGGGATCGATTACCTCTTCGTGCCTTCGGTGATGAACACTACCGATGTGCAGTGGCTGGTGGGAAAGCACCGGGACTGGGTCATGCACCAGCGGGTAGAATGGGAAAAGGTCGTCCCCGAGGCCTATATCGTGCTGAACCCCGACAGCGCAGTAGGAAGGGTCACCAAAGCCGTATGCAGCCTCGGCGAGAAGGAGGTTTCGGCGCTCGCCAGCGTGGCGGACCGTTACTTCAGGTTCCCCATCGTGTACATCGAGTACAGCGGTATGTACGGGGATCCGAAGATTGTGAAGGCCGCGTCCGAATCCGTGGAACATGCCTCGCTCTTCTACGGGGGAGGGATCGACTCTCCGGAACGCGCAGCCGAGATGGCACGTTTCGCTGATACCATCGTGGTCGGCAATGCGGTCTACGATGCAGGAGTCGCCGTGCTCAGGGCGACGGTCAAGGCGGTCCAGTAATCTTCCGGAATGTGATGCCCCAGATCGATATCGTACTCATAAGCCCTATCTACGAGGGGAATGTAGGGTTCACCGCCCGGGTGATGAAGAACTTCGGTTTTTCCCGGCTCGTGCTGGTCGATCCCTGCCCGCTCGGGGACGAGGCGAAGGCCCGCGCCTCCCACGCACAGGACGTACTGAAGAGCGCGGAAGTGTGCACCATTGAGCAGGTCTTCTCCCGGAGCCACCTCACGGTTGCGACGACCGGAGAGGTTTCCAAGTCCATCTGCAACCCGATGCGGATGCCCTATTTTTCTCCGCGCGAACTCGCGGGACTGCTCCCCAAGGTAAAGGGGAGGATCTCGATCCTTTTCGGAAGGGAGAACTGGGGACTGAACAACGAGGAGATCGGGAGGAGCGATATCATATGTTCCATCCCCACTTCCCCGGAATACCCCATCCTCAACCTGTCCCACGCAGTGGGGGTGATCTGCTACGAACTTGCGGGCCTCCCGCGCGGCGAATACCTGCTCGCGTCCCCCCTTGAAATGGAGCACCTCTATGCACACATGGACCGGTACCTCGACCGGATAGAACACCCCCGGTTCAAACGGGCAAACACCCTCCTGATGATGCGACGCATCCTGGGCAGGGCACAGCTCACCGCCCGGGAGGCGAGCACCCTGCACGGCCTGATGCGACGCTCGGAGTGGCACATCCGGGAGCACGAAGAGGAATAGTTCCCGAACCGTGGCACTGGAAAGGCCGCGGATAAAGAATCCGATATATTCCGGTGTTTTTTATCCGGTGCATGAGCCCCCGGTCCCGCATTTACGCGACAAGTACCGTTGCCACGGGGTGTATTCCCGGCGGCAGTCGGGACAGTCCCCCCGGTCTCAATGAAAATTATCATAGCTGCGGACCAGGCAATTCAGGATTTGAGGATGATTGTTCCATTTTCCTGAATAATTATTGCATCCGGCGATCGACGGAGATAAAACCCAATCCTCCGATGTGATCTTAATGCCCTTTCGCACCCCATAGATGATCCAATGATCCTTGTCGACTGGCAGATCCTGGACCGGGTGGCCCGGGGCTTTATCCGCATCGACCCCTTTGATCCCGTTCTCGTCCAGCCAAACTCCCTCGATATCCGGCTGGGGGACCACTTTGCGTGGTACGAGCCGGGACCCGAGGTCATCGATCCCTATAACAGCGAAACGATCCATGAAAAGACCGGGCAGTGCACCGCAGATTCCATCGTACTCCACCCGGGAAAATTCCTGCTCGCGGAGACCATGGAGGTGATCGAACTCCCCGACAATATCGTGGCGAGCATCGAAGGAAAGAGCAGTATCGCCCGACTCGGGGTGGAGCTCCACCAGACCGGGGGATGGATCGACGCGGGCTTCCGCGGTTCGATCACCCTCGAGATGTGCAATGTGAACCAGCGGCCCGTGAGGATTTATGCCGGGATGCCTATCGGGCAGCTGGTCTTTTACACCACCGAGCGGGCCGTGACCCCCTACAACAAAAAATGTGATGCGAAATATATGGATCAGCGGCAGGCCACCCTCTCCCGGTACCACAAGAACCCCCGGGAGTAGCGGTATGGGTATATACCCATACATCCCATTTTATAAGGAAGAATGCTTTTTAACCGGAGATGAATCATGCGACTTCTGCTGATACATTCTGATTTTATCGAATATGAGGCCAAGAAAAAGACCGGGATGGCAGAAGATGCCAGGATACTGAAGGACTCCCAGGAAGAAGCCCTCACCGTCTTTTCCGCTGTGGAATCCGTGGACGAGGATGACATCGAGGGCGTGGTGTCCCAGGCGGTGGAGGAGATCTCCCGCACGGCCGACCAGCTCTCTGTGGAGAACATCGTTATCTATCCCTACGCCCACCTCTCGAGCGACCTCGCCCGGCCCGATGCCGCGGTTGCGGCCCTGAAACTGATGGAGACCGCGCTGCAGGACGTAGGCTACAACGTGAAACGTGCCCCGTTCGGGTGGTACAAGTCCTTCCGTATCTCCTGCAAGGGTCACCCGCTCTCGGAGCTCTCAAAGACCATCGTCCCGTCCGAGGAGGCGGCCAAGAAGGAGAAGAAAGAGGTTACCCATACGTTCTTCGTACTCACCCCGGACGGCGCCCGGCACGAGGTGGACGGGTTCATCGACGACTCGCCGTTCGGGTGCCTCCTGAAGAAAGAGCTCGGCGTCGCTGAAGGCGCGGGCGGAGAGCCCCTCCACGTGGAACTCATGCGGTCAAAGGAGCTCGTCGATTACGAGCCGGTGAGCGACGTGGGCCACCTGCGGTGGATGCCCCGGGGGAAGCTGGTCCGGGACCTCCTCGCGGATTACGTGCTCTGCAAGGTGCTCCCTTACGGGGCCACCCCGGTGGAGACCCCGGTGATGTACGACCTCGCGGACCAGGCAATCTACGAACATGCCGACAAGTTCGGGGAACGGCAGTACCGGTTCAAGAGCGGAAACAGGAACATGATGCTCCGGTTCGCCGCCTGTTTCGGGATGTTCTCCATCATGCGGGACATGCACATCTCGCCGAACACCCTGCCCATGAAAATGTATGAACTCTCCACCTACTCCTTCCGTCACGAGCAGAAAGGTGAGGTCATCGGGCTGAAGCGCCTTCGGGCGTTCACCATGCCGGACATGCACAGCCTGTGCAGGGACATGGACGAGGCGCTCGGGTGCTTCGAGGAGCAGCTGCAGATGGGATGGGAGACCGGGAGGGACTTCGGCACCCGTCTTGTCGGGGTCTTCCGCTGCACCCAGGAGTTCTACGACCAGTACCAGGACTGGATCAAAAAGATCGTGGCCGATTCCGGAGTTCCCCTTTTGATAGAGGTTCTCTCCGACCGGGTTCACTACTGGATCGCCAAGGTGGACCTCGCCGCCATCGATGGACAGGGAAGGCCCATCGAGAACCCCACGGTTCAGATTGACGTTGAATCCTCCACCCGTTTCGATATCAAGTACCACATGGACGGGCAGGAGGTGCACCCGCCGATCCTCCACTGCTCCCCGACCGGGAGTGTGGAACGTGTCATATGTGCCATCCTTGAAAATACCGGGAACATGCCGGTTCCATCCTTCCCCACCTGGCTCTCCCCCACTCAGGTCAGGGTAATCCCTGTCACCGAAAGACACCTCGAGTACGCCGAGCAACTCGCCCGCAGGCTGAATACCGAGCAGATCAGGACCGACCTCGACGACCGGGACGAGAGCGTCGGTAAAAAAGTCAGGGAAGCAGGGATGGACTGGGTGCCCTTCGTGGTGGTGGTCGGCGATGCCGAGGTCGATACCGGCAAGCTTACCGTGACCATCCGGGGAAAATCCCAGCCGAACAAGCCCCACAAAGAGACCATGGAACTTCCTGAACTCATCGGCACGGTTAAGGGGGAACTCGAAGGAATGCCGTTCCGCCCGCTGTACACCCCGATGAAACTCTCCAGGAAAGCGCGGTATATCTGAATTCAACCCTTTTCTTTTCGACATCTTACTCTCCCAACTACTCCTGGTGAACGGCGCGGGATGCCTGGCGTTTTTCCGGATTGAGCATGATGCGTAGATTTTTCCGGATACCATTAATGCTCCCTATTTCAATTCATTGAACATGAAACGGATAACCGCGAACGTATCCGGCAGGGTCCAGGGAGTAGGATACCGGTATTTCGTCACCGATCGTGCCTGCGAGATCGGGGTGAAGGGGTATGCAAAAAACCTGGCCGACGGTTCGGTGGAGGTCGTTGCCGAGGGGACCGAATCGCGACTCCGGGAATTCGCCGGCACACTGTCAGCGAAGGATGATTCGGTCATCAGGGTCGAGGGCATTGAGATCGAATGGTCGGATGCGACCGGTGAATTTGCCGGGTTTGGTATTCGCCGTTGAACGGTCGATTTCCAGGTCATATTCCAGGAATGACGCTCTTCAACGTCAGGGCAGGCGGGGGTTGCGGGAAATATGAACCCGGAATGAATAACAGCGGGGGCGTACCGAAACGGTAAAAAGAGTTCAAGGCCCGGGCAGCTGACCGCTGGAAAAGGGTGCTCTCGTACGGACACGCTCCGGAGAAGTTTCATATCCTGGCAATACATGCTCTATTAATGAAGACCTGCATTATTTTTCACTCGTATACGGGGATAACCCGGGGGGTCGCGGAACAAGTTCAGGCTGCCTGCGGGGGCGATATGATCGAAGTGAAGCCCAGACAGAAGTACAGCACCCTTACCGCGTATACCGTCGGATGTCTCCGCGCCAGGAACGAAGAGGCCGAACCGATCGAGCCCGCATATATCGATGTGGCGGGGTACGATCTCCTGGTAATCGGAACCCCGGTCTGGGCGTTCAAGTCTACCCCGGCGGTCAATGGGGCCATCAATGCCCTCGAACACTGCGACGGCAAAAAGGGAATTATTTTTGCAACCTGCGGGGGGAAGGCGGGTGACACGACTGCCATCCTGAAACGGGCACTTACAGAAAAGGGTGTTGACGTGATGCGGGAGTTCGTGTTCGACCGGAAGGATCTCAGTGATGACACGAAGGTGAAGGCACTGATCGAAGCCGTTCGAACGGTTGGAAATGCAGGATAAATCCTATTTTCCTCGATTTTATGGTCATTTAAGATCTACAGAGCGTAACATTTCACACGAATTCTTCGATTCGGGTGCACCTTTGTCCCATGTTGCCGGAAAGTGAACTGGAAACCGTTCGCTCTGTTATCAAAACGAGTTCTCCGGAAATTCGTCTCTCGTTACTATTATCTGATCACGATCCCACTATCGGCTTATGATACGAACCGTACTCCTTGTAACGGCCTTTGTTCTTCTGGTTATGGGGGTGCTTATCGCGGGATGCAGTAGTCCGGCTTTGCATTCACCGCCGGGCGCATCCGGGGGCAACTCGGGATCTCTTGAGATACAGGTGGGCTCCCTCCACCCGGGATCCGCCCTACCTGTTGAGTATACCTGTGCCGGAGCCGGCATCTCACCCGCGATATCCTGGACGGGGGTCCCTCCCGGCACAAGGTCGCTTGTCCTTATCCTGCATGACCCGGACGCTCCGCTGGCGGGTGGTTTCACCCACTGGATAGTCTACAATATCCCTCCCGATTCGCCGGGAATTCCAGGAAATGTTACATCCGCCCGTGAATTACCCGGAGGAGGATTTCAGGGCCAGAACAGCAGGGGGAGCAGCGGATATATCCCCCCATGCCCGCCGGAGGGGAGCGCCCCCCACCATTACGTGTTTTCGATCTATGCTCTCGATACCGCGATCGAAAATCCCAACCCCAACCGATCGGCGATCCTCGCAGATATCACGGGGCACACGATCGGTGAGGCCGAGGTCATCGTGATATACGGACAATAATTTTTTTTCATCGTTGCGGTGGTTCCCCGACTGCCCGGTTTCATACTATCACTTCAGACCTTACAATCGGGGTGTTTCTCACCGGCAATGCTGTATTGGCAGTGCCCCGGCACGGGACGCAGGCACGTGAAGGGGATCCCGGCGTGCTGAGACCCCATGGGGGAACTCCCTGGAGGTCCTGGCCGTATCGCGCTTCAACCCCGTTTGTACCCGAATGTTCTCAGCAGCGCGGTACGTTCGGAGATCTCTTCCGGACCTTCGATCCCCTTCGGGCAGGCCCCGTCGATTACTCCGAGGATCCCCCTTCCCTGAAAAGATTGAGCGAGAATAACCTGGACAGGGTTGGAAGTGGCACAATAAATGGAACACACTTCCTGGAGGCCCTTTATGGCATTGAGCACATTGATCGGATAGCAGTCCCGCATGAAGAGAATGAACGAGTGTCCGGCGCCGAGTGCCATCGCATTTATTTTTGCCAGTTCCACCAGGCCTTCGTCGTTTCCCTCCAGGCGGACCAGGCAGTCCCCCGATGCCTCGCAGAATGCCAACCCGAATTTCGCCTTCGGTACGGCTCCCGCCATCACCTCGTAGAGGTCTTCCACCGTCTTTATGAAGTGGGAATGTCCCAGGATAAAGTTCAGCGATTCCGGGTTCTCGATCTGCTTCAGGACAAGCTCGAACGGCACCGACATATCTGATCATGGTCAGATGGATGTCAGAAAATTAATAATTTCGGGAAGGGTCACGGGATATTACCATAAGGTGGCGGGAAAATCGGGGAAGGCCGGGGGGGGCGATGCCCTCCTGATATTCTTCCCTTATTACCGCGAATTCCCTGCCGGACGGGGGAAACTGTTCGTCATATCGGATCCGCGGGCGGCCGCTTCATGGGGGCGACGTTTGCCCCTTCCATCTCACCCTGGGCCCAGGCATACCGTTCCCGGATGGTATCGGGGAGTTCGTACTCGGGTATGAGTAAAAAGCCATAATGCCCGTAAAAACCCGTGAGAGTAGCCACGGAATGCATGTACATCGTGTCGTGCCCGCAGGCCTCCACGAGCCCCCATACCGCCGCATTGGCATATCCGTGCCCCCTGAGTTCATCGGGCGTGAACACCCCGTCGAGCTCCATACCATCCGTATGACGCTTGCAGCGGGCGACCGAAACCACCCGGTTGTCCGAAAATGCCGCAAATATGCGGTCCGTGGCGGGGTTTCCTTTGGTCTGGTGGTAGTCGATCTAGAGTTCCTCGGCAAGAGCGAACTCGGCGGAGGTTAACTCCCGGACCCTGGTCCCGGATTTGTGGAGTGCACCCCGGTTTACCGCAGGAGCGGGATCGGAAGAGAGCGGGAACGGCGGGGCGTCGTCGGAGGACCCCTCGACCCGGTAATTCTCCGCCGGGATATGAAGTACGAACTTCGCTCCCTTCCCTTCTTTCCCCTCTTCGGTGATCGATATCCCGGTAATATCCAGGATCTGGCGACAGATGAACAGCCCCAGGCCCGCATGGCCCCCCGAATCGTACTCGAAGATCTTTTCTTTCATCCCTGCGGGAATCCCTGCCCCGTCGTCCTGGATGATCAGGTCAAGCCCATCCCCGGTACGGTGATAGGTCACCACCAGGTTTTTCAAGGTCACTCCGTGGCGTACCGAGTTCTCAAGGATATGGAGGAGCACGTCCCGGAAGAGCGGGTCGGCATACACCTCCAGGCGCTCGGTCCAGAACCTCATTGAGATCCCAGGATCCGGATTCGTCCGGGCGAATCCTTCGAGCACCCGCTGGACCGCGATCCAGTCCGGGGGCCGGGCTCCAAGGTCCTTGTAGGTCTCCGAAAGGAATATCTGACGGGCGAGGTTCAGGGCCAGGACCCGTACCCGGTTCAGGAAGGCTCCCGCCACGGAATCGGTGCTCTTTATCCTTGCCTCGTCCACGGTCTCGATGATCTCGTTCGCCGTCCGGTGGAGATGATCCGTGGAGATGCGGGAGAGGAGGTTGAGTTTATCATTCGCACGCTGCAGAGATTCTTCCGCATTCACCCTCCGCGTAATCTCTACGAATGTGAGAACCGCCTGCCGGTCGGGAACTTTTGCGAGCGAGAGGAGGACGATCTCCGTACTCCCGTCCGGTGTGGAGAATGTGTTCTCGGACGAGTAGACCTTGCCTTCCCCGGCCAGCCGGGAAAATAACACGTTCATTTCTTCCGCGTTCCAGAAGACCGTGAGCGGTTTGTCCCGGAGTTCATCCCTCTCACGGCGGAGGAGGGCAAGTGCGTTCTCGTTTGCCTCGACAATCCTCCAGCCCTCACCGGTTTCCCGGACGAGAATGCTGCCGGCGGCCGAATGATCGAACAACCCACGGTAGAGGTTTTCCTGTTCGTAAAGCCGTCTGGTAATAAACGCAATAAGCCCGCCTATCACGACCAGCATAATTCCCCGGATCACCGCTTCCACGATGACCCCCGGGACCGGCCCGATGATGACCCCCACCATCAGGATATACACCATCGCGATCCCTAGTGAGAAAATGAGTCCCCTGCGGGGGTACCGGTAGGCCGCGAGTACCACCGGAAGGTAGAGAAGGTGCGGAAATACCGCCGTAATCCCCTGGAAGAGACCGTAACTGTTCACCAGGAGGACCGCGACCGTGCTGATGCTGATGGCCGCATTCCAGATTCCTGTTTCTCCGCGAAAGAGGGACGAGATCTTCAAGAGAGATCACCGCCCTTGCCCGGACCTTGTGCGTCTCCTCTCATCCCGCGGTTTTCTGCCGACCGGTACCCATGACTCGTGTCCATTATCCAACCATTCCAGGTCGTGATCTTGGCATAAATACATATAAGTGTCCCGATATGAAATGAAGGTCCATTTTTTTAGGGCCGGGAGCTGTTCCAGGGATTAAAAGATATAATTTACATGATATTCGTAAAACAGGGTAAAAGGAACATTCATATCCCTGAATCTTAAAAAAGGTGAGGGTTTTCAGGCCATACAATACTGTTTTTTAACGCTGCGAAGAGCAAACCCGGCAATAATTCCCAGGATCCCATAGATGACGAAATATATTCCCACGATGACCCCGAACAGGGCAACCGCTCCCGCGGCAGGATAAACCCAGAAGAGGACGGCCACGATGATGGAAAGGATACCAAGGATAAAGAGAAGCCACCGGTGAGGATATGCTTTTTCGCCGACGGCGATTGCGATATCGACGATTCCGATCATAAAGAGGACGATCCCAATAATAATGACCAGAAGTGCTCCTATCACGATCGGGGCAAGAACTGCAATTATTCCCACTATAAATCCTACTATAGCTCCCAGGAGGAGGAGCGTCGCCCTGCCGCCCGTACTCATCAGTGCGAGAATTAATGCCAGGAACGCGAGAATCAACACAATGATCCCGAAGAGCACGACCACGACGGCCGCGGTAATTCCGGGATACAACAACAGGATTATGCCGAAGATAAGAGAGAGAACCCCGAGAAGCGCAAGGGTCCCCCACTTCACATCGCATAGCCGTTCTTCATGCATCATTTCAGCCATAATTACCATCCAGTTGCTCGATATTCAAATATATATGTCTTATGCAGGGAAATCGATCTCCCGGGACCCGTTCTCTTCATCGGCATCTCCCCCGGGCGAGCCGGGTACGGACCGATCATACCTCCTCCCGTATCAGCGGTGAATTCCGGCAGCACCGGGGTTGACCTCTCGCCGGGACACGGGAATGTTATCCAGGGAAACGGTTATCCCAAATGACTCTTACGTTCCGAGGTATTCGGATATTATCTTTCATCGTCCGTCTTTTAAGTCGGTACCCGGAAAATCATCCGCATCTCGCATCTCCTACTTCCGTGAGATATTCGGATTTCCCTTCAGGTAAAAACGAAGCGGCTTATCGGCGGCCTTCACGATCCCGATCCGGGTGGTCCGCACGATCTCGGGCTTCAACGCGGGATTTGGCCCGGTAGTATTTTCCCGGGTGCGGATCTGGAGAGGTCCGTTCACAAAGGAAACCCCGTTGCACTCGCGGGTGATCCCCATCGCACGAGTGAGTTTTCCCGGGCCGCTGCAGAGACGGGACAGCGTAGGGGTTCCCCGCCGCCCGATCATGACAGGGATCCCAATCACCGGCTCAAGGGCCCTGACGAGCACGGCTTCTCCCGAACCTTCCTCCCCTGTCACAACATTGATGCAATAGTGCATTCCGTAGATGAGGTAAACGTATGCATGTCCTACCGGACCGAAGAGTACTTCATTCCTGTTTGTCCTGCCGATATACGAATGAGCGGCGGGATCACCGGAAAGGTAGGCCTCGGTCTCAACGATAATCCCCGCAGTAGTCTTTCTGCCCTCCGGGTGAACCAGGCAGCACCCGAGAAGATCCTGCGCGACCTCGACAGTGTCCCTCCCGTAGAAGTCCCGGGGCAGTATCATGGATCACACTGGGAGCCCTTGAGAGAAAGAGATGACAGATCGGGTCCGGCCTTTTCAGGAGAGACGGTTCTGATAGTTTAATTCCTTCCGGGAGAGGATATACTACCATGAGATCCGGGAAGACCGCCGGGAATGCAGTCCGCATATCAGTCAGGACCAAGATCCTGCTGGTCTTCCTCGCACTCTCCGTTTCTGCGCTCCTGGTCACCGGGTTACTCGCATTCGTGCAGATGGGAGACGTAAGCCGTTTCGCCATGGACCGGAGCGACGAACTCGGCTCACGGGCAATGAACGACAGCACCGCGGCCCTCGAACAGGATGCGAGGGACTCACTCCTCAGGCTCGCGAAAGACCAGGCATACATCAGCAATATCGTCTTCGAACAGGTGAACGGAGAGATCGACACCATGGCGTACTACGCAGGGGAGCTTCAGACCGACCCCTCGATGGTCAGGGAGCGACACTTCTACCTCCAGGACGAGCCCCCGGACGATATCTACAGCACGACAGTGCTCTTCCTCGCTCCGGGCGCAGAAGCGGACATCCCGTTAGCCGAACGCAATGCGGCGGGCATGATGGACGATATCTTCATCCCGGTCTATCATGCCGACCCGCATCTCGCCGGGGTGTACGTAGGAACGGAGAGCGGGATGTCCATGATCTATCCCTGGGTGACAGGACTAAACGCATCGTTCGACCCCAGGATGAGAGGGTGGTTCACGCAGGCAAAAGAATCGGGTTCGGTCACCTGGTCCGAGCCGTACGTCGACCTCCTCGGGCACGGGCTGATGGTCACCTGTTCGAAACCTGTGAACGATCCCGAATCCGGATGGTTCTGGGTGATCGGGGCCGATGTCACCATCGAGACCATCAACCAGAATATCATCGGCACCCAGGTCGGAAACAGGGGCTATGCGATGCTCATCGACCAGCACGGCAACGTGATCACCCGCCCGGGGCTTTCGTCCGGGGACATGAGGTGGGACGAGTCCTTTGTCACCGAAAACCTCCTCGATTCCGCAAATCCCGGATTGGTGGCGGTAACCCGGGAGATGATAAATGGCAGGACCGGAATTGCGAGGGTGATGTTCGAGGACGGGGAGCGGTTCATCGCCTACGCCCCGGTGGAGAGCGTCAACTGGTCGGTGGCGGTGGTGATGCCGGTAGAAGAGGTTATCGCCCCGGCACTCTCCACCAGGGAGAGCATCCTCGCTGCATCGGAAGATACCGCATCCCATATCGGCAGCCAGCAGGAGATGATGCGTACCATATTTTCCGCCATGTTCCTCGTCCTCCTCGCAGTCGTGGGGGTCCTCACCCTCATTTTCAGCCGGTATCTCACCCGCCCTCTCGAAGACCTCAAAAGAGGTTCCGAGGCGATCGGGCGGGGCGATCTCGAATATACGGTGGAAGTACATACCGGTGACGAGTTCGAGGACCTTGCCGACTCTTTCAACCACATGGCGGCGGATTTAAGGGAACACGTGGCCACCCTCCGCAGGACAACTGCGGAGAAAGAGCGTATATTAAAAGAGCTGGAGATTGCGAAGGGCATCCAGCAGAGTTTCCTGCCGGATGCCGCCCCGGTACTCCCCGGGATCGATCTGCAGGGGTTCAATCTCCCGGCCGCCGAGGTCGGGGGTGACTTCTATGACTTCATCCCTGTGGGAGAGGAGCACTGGGGATTGGTGATCGCGGATGTATCCGGAAAGGGAGTGCCTGCCGCGCTCTTCATGGCGCTCTCCAGGACGCTTATCAGGGCCAGTGCCGCCCATAATCCGGACCCTGCGGAATCGATCCGGGAGGCGAACAGGAATATCTACCTCGATTCAAAGACCAGCATGTTCGTCACGCTCTTTTACGCGATCCTCGACCCCCGCGAAAAAAGCCTCACATTCGTGAATGCGGGGCATAATCCCCCGCTCCTGTTCGGGACCGGGAATGAAAGGATAACCCTCCTCAAGGCAAAAGGAATCGCACTGGGAGTTCTCGATGAGATAGAACTCGAATCTGTCGAGGTAAATCTTAAACCAGGGGATATTGCGGTGCTCTATACCGACGGGGTGACCGAGGCCGCGAATGAACAGGACGAGGAGTACGGAGTCGCCCGGCTCGAGAAGATCGTCGAGCTATCCCGACACCTCTCATCGAGGGGGATCATCGACGCGGTCGTGCAGGATGTACGGGCTTTTGCAGGCAACCGACCGCAATTCGACGATATCACCCTGATGGTCCTGAAAATCGAATAATCCGTTTATTTTCAATCCCCGTGCGGTGCAGGGTAAACCTCACCCCGGGAATTTTTTACGGGACGTTCGGCGAAACGAATCGCCTCATTGTATTCTCTCATGTCGGAAAGCCCGATATCGTAAGGAGAAAAAATCCGGATAATTTGGAATAGGTTATATACGACCGGCTGAAAGGCTAATTGATATTATGGTGGAATCCGCTTCACGGAATAAAATGTCGCCTGCTGAGCTTTTAATCGTGCTCGTGATATCGCTCGGTTCATTTATGGCAGGGCTCGATGCCACCATTGTGAATATCGCCCTGCCCACTATCGCGAAAGCATTCCGGATCACCACCGTGACCAGTTCATGGGTGCTTAACGCCTACCTCATCGTCCTCGTGAGTCTGCTTCTTGTTTCGGCACGGCTGGGGGACATGAAGGGATACCGCCGGGTATTCCTCTCGGGTTTCGCCGTATTCACCGTAGGATCGGCACTATGCGGCTTTTCCCCCTCGATAGACCTCCTCATTCTCGCGCGGATTCTTCAGGCGGTGGGAGGAGCAATCATATCGGCACTCGGGGCGGTTATGGTGACTTCGTACCTCCCCGCGGCCCTGCGTGGCCAGGCGCTCGGGATAGTTGCCATGTTCACCATGCTGGGTGCGGCGATGGGGCCGGTGATCGGTGGATTCCTCACCAGCGCCCTTTCCTGGCAGTTTATCTTTTTTGTCAACGTTCCGGTGGGAATAATAGCAGTCCTCCTTGGCCTTCGGGTCCTGCCCCGCACCGCGCCTGTAGCGCCGGACTCAAACCTCGATATCCCGGGTGTGGTGCTGATAATCATCGCCCTTTCCACGCTGATCTACGGGCTGACCACAATCAGCGGGCCTGGAATGTTCGCAGGGATAATTTCTCTCATCATCGCGGTGATATTCTGGCCATTGTTTATCCTCCGGGAGAAGCGCTCAAAAATGCCGCTTGTGAACATGAGATTATTCGCAAATCGATCGTTTACCATTCAAAACTTCGATGTGATGATAATCCAGATGGGGATGGCGGGAGTCATGATCCTCATGCCGTTCTACCTGGAACTGGTGAAACACCTCCCCACGGATAACGCCGGAACGGTACTGCTCGCACTTCCCATCGGGATGATCCTCACCTCCCCCCTCGCCGGGAGAATATCGGACGTCATAGGAACTAAAAAACCAATAATCGCAGGATTTATTATCGCCGTACTTGGTCTGCTGCTTCTCTCCACACTCTCTCCCCACAGCAACGTCGGACATTCCGCCATATACCTCTTCATTCTCGGGGCGGGGACAGGGATCGCCTATGCACCCCTGAACAGCGCGATAATGGGGCAGACTCCTCCGAAAGACCGTGGGGCCGCCTCCGGGCTTATCAAGATGATGACCAACCTCGGATCCTCGCTTGGTGTGGCGCTCGTGATGCTGGTGGCCACTGCAGCGCTCGGCCCGAAACTCGCGGAGGTATCGGCCCATACAATTCCCATGGAAGAACTCGCGATCGCGTTCGATGCGGCGTTCCTGTTCCTTATGGTGCTGGAGATCATCGGAATCGTGCTCATGCTCATTGTAAAAGAGACGGATACCGGCTACAGCACCGAGGGGGAGCCGGTCACCGCATTTTAATTAACTTTTTATTTTTCCGTACTCTCAGAGGTCTTCCCTTTCCCGGTAAACGCGGAGACCGACGGTTCGGGAGATATTGGCGACGGTCCTTCATGGACCCATACGCGGTTTTTATCGGAGGACGGAGTGTACGAGATGGAATTTCTTCATACGGCTCATACGGTTCGGGATTCTGGAACACAGTGCTTATTTCCTGCCGGACCTTTACCCCGGGCGTACCTCAATCTTCATCCTGGAAATCTCGCGGTATACTCCGGCTTCCTTGGATTTGGACCATCGATCGAACACCAGCGACTGGAAGGGCTGCCATATCACTACCCATGTAAAGATCACCATGATATTCTGCACGATCAGGATGAGTGGCTCCCGGGTGAAGTGAGAAGTAAGACCGATTATCATAAGCGCCGGGATCGTCACCCCGACGGTGAGCCATATCTCCCGTAATCCCACCCTCTGGACCAGCTTTTTGTCCCTTTCTATCTCAAGGGCACGGGATGCAAAATGTGCCCTGACCGCATCGGGGATGTTCTTCCCACGATCAGGAGTGAGCTCCGGCGCAGGGATGGTAATCTCCAGCATTGCATCACGGCTCGCATGATCCGGGTCGGGCCCGGTCGCTACTTCATGGAATATCAGTTCTTCCGCCCGATCGGTGAGTTCCCTGCAGTTCTCCGGGGAGGGATCATCCGGATCGTAAAAATGTGCGACGGTCCTGAACGATACCCTTACAGGTTTCAAATCCGTGGAAAGATCGTGTCGATTCATTGACAATCACCGCGTTCCGTACGATGGCTGCACTGAAGATAAGGTGGATACTGATCGATGATTAAGAGGCTGGAGGCATAAATAGAAGGCTGCACCCTCCCAAAACCTCATAATAAAATAACTTCCAAATTCTTCTCATGCGAAGAGATATCCTCATTCTCATCGTTGTCGTGGTGATCATTGCCGCAGCGGTACTGGTGGTAGTTCCGCTTCTCTTCGGACCTGCCAGCGCAGAGATCACATCGGTCTCCACGGACCGCGACCTCTATCACTCGAACGAGGTGATGCATATCATGATCGGGGTAAACGCTGCAGGGAACCTGGAGAACACGACCATGAGTATCTCTGGTATCGTGGACTCACACGGCAACAACCGGCTTTCTCACGAGATGGCAGTGCCGCTCTCGCCGGGCCCCGCCGTCCTGACGTACGATTACCAGCTCCCTCCGTGTTCCCACTGCGCGGGACTGGATCCCGGACCCTACGAGTTTAATGTCACCCTCCTTCATGACGGGATCGAGATATCGCGAATGGCTCATTCCGTGGATATCGAGCAGTAACGGAGACTCATCGATTTTTTCAAATGGACCGGACTGCCAAACGCGGCGGTCACCAGACAAAAAGAAGAGGGAACGAGAAGACCGGTGTCCGGAAGCCCGGGCATGAACCCGGCTCTTTTTCGGCCGGGACTTGCCGAATCTTTCCTGTGACCCGGATACCCGGACGGGTCAGGGGATCTTCTATTCCTGTCTATTCTTTATACTGTTTTCCGGTAGTGAAGGCATCCGCATACGCATCGCCCACACGGTAATATTTACCCCTGATGTACACGATCGGGTCTATCCTCACCGGATCGGGATTGTTATCGGGCGCACAATCCTGGTCCGCGAATACTCCCTCCACCTTTCCGATGTAGAGCACGTGGCTGCCCAGGTCAACCGTCGTATGGAGCCCGCATTCCACGTTGAAGGGGCATTCCCTTGCCATAGGCACTTTAAGCCTGCCATAGAACGGCGTGAACACCCCGGATTTATCGGTCTTATTCCCCGATGCAATTCCGCAGAAATCTGTCTCCACCACCTGCCGGGTTGCCGGTACGTTGATCGAGAACGCATTCTGTTCCTTTATTCCGAGCGTCGTATGACGGATATGGTTGATAGCGACCGCAATCATAGGCGGGGAAGCGCAGGCCGGGCTGCACCAGGCCGCGGTCATGTAATTCGGCCTTCCCTCAACGACGGTTCCCACCAGCACGGTGGGCATGGGGAACATAAACGCGTGGGACATGGTAGTATCGAGGGCTTTTTTTTCCATGAGAGAACTCCGGATTAAAGTAATTTCCAACCGGCATTAAGGTTATCACCATAAGGCCGGATATGGAAACACTCACTCCCGCCCGGGGTTATGTGGGGGCAGGAGAACAGAAAAACATTCATCGAAACACGGGAGGGTGTGCAGAAATAACGCAGGGGGGGGTTCGCACACCATACCCGTGTTCATTTGAGAGGGTGTTGGTACTCAATCGTCGTTGAAGTGGTCCGATCACTTCCGGACCTACTTACTGAACCTTACATTCATTCAATACATATAAATCCTTTCATGGATCGGGGCTCCCATCCTCAGTGAGATCCTTCGCATGAGCCCCGGGAAATAAATGAACCTGTGTCGGTTTCCATGGGCCCGGACTCCCTGATATGGCCTTTGCGGTGATCCGGTTTTGAAGGATCGTTTCTCCCTGAAGTGCTGCACCCTCACTTTCCCTGTTCCAGCATCTGCCGGATCATCTTGTAGGTCTCGACCTTGAACTGCATATGCTGGATAAAAGCTTCCTTCATTTTGATCTTCTCGTCCATCATGCGGAGAACGATCTTCTTCTTCTGTTCCTCGGTGAGGTGGTCCCATACCAGTTCCTTGAGTACAGGTCCCTGTTGATGCATTATAGGCCCGCCGCCCATATGCCCCATCATTCCGGCTCCGTGTCCCATCATTTTTTCATCATTGTCCTGTCCGATTCGAACCGGGCAGTCTGCCCCTATAACCCGGACCCTATTAATGGTTTCCGTTACATAAAAAGAAACAAATAGTGGAAAACCTCCCTTTTTCAAAAAAAATCTCCCGGGAAAATCCATCCTCCGGGGAGTGCGACGATACAACGAAGTGACCTGGTTGTTCCCTGAACCGATTCCCGGCGGATGCTGTATAACGAGACGAAGCGAGTTCTGCGGCATTGAGAGATCGTATCATCTGTCATGGCGATACGGCCCAATTTGGAAAGCCTTCCCGATGTCCCTGCCAGTGTCTTTACCGCATAGTCACCTGAATATGATCCTTCCCTAATCCTCCTCGAAGACATGGTCGCCCCGCTCGCACGTGCAGAGCAGTCTCCTGCGGGGTGGATCCCGATCCCCCTCCCATATCAACAGGAGATTTTCATTGAAACTTCCTTCTTCCTCTGCTTTTTTAGCCCTCATTTCTTCGAGGGCTTCCCACGAGACACCGCGGATCGCGGCGAGGACCTTGATCCGCTCGAGCATATCAACGAAATTACCCACGTCTTTGGAATCGAGATATCGCTCCAGATCTTCAATCAGGGAGTATTCAAGACGCACCGCGAACTCCCCGGGAGGCAACGCCCGGGTGATGCATCTTCTTCCCCGGCCACGGATCTTTTCCGGCATGAGATCTCTTACCGGCTCAAAGTCATTCCCGGCCATGAACCCATCTCCACCAGTCCAAATCCCCTGCCCGGCCCTTAATGGTTGCGGAAATGACCCTGAAGGCCTGTCATACCGCGTCCGGAAAATTCAGGCGGTCGGTTCGTGTCTACGGTCCGGCCTTGTCCAGGGAAAAAGGCCGGAATTTTTTATCGGATGAAATTCTGCCGTTCCGGATCTGGTGGATTCCGACAAATCCTGATACTCCCGGGATTCCGGGCGAGTTCCCCGGGGCCGCGGCTTCCGGCAACACCTGTTTTCCGGATATCAGCCGGTGAGTGCCCGGAACGAAATAAGGTAAAAAACTCCGAAGCCTATCAGGAATATGCCGCAAATGCCGAGTATCGCCCTGTAGCCTCTTTTTCCCAGGAGAAATTTCCCTTTATGCATGCTTGCGGCAACGACAGTGTACCAGATGAGGTCCGCGGCCCAATGACCGGCAATGAACGCAAGGACACTCGCGATACCTCCGGCGAGCGCTCCGATAAGAAGTGCGCTCCCGACGGTAAGCCACCATATCCAGAAATAGGGATTCGAAATACTCGTAACCACTCCTGCGAGTACCGGACTCCCGGATCTTTTCGGTGATTCCGTCTCCGGCACTTCCGCATGGCGGCTTTCGAGGAGGGTGAGAATCCCGAACACCAGCAACGCTCCGCCCCCCACAATTGCAATTATCCAGGAATACTGGCCGATGAATACTGAAAGGCCCCCGATGACCAGGAGCACCATCAATATCTCAACGAGTACGTGTCCGAAGGTAACCCCGGGGCCAACCACCCACCCTCCTTTCACGGCCCCGTGAATGGTCGCGATCAGTGTCGGACCGGGTGCTATCGCACCGGTGAACCCGATCATCAGGCCGAGGATGAACAACCCGAAGAGATCTATCATGGCGGGCCGTCCGGTTGAAAAAGAATCATCTTTATCCAGTTATCGATTTTTTTCGGGTTAAATATTCTCCCGATAAATATATTCCGGCAGGGAACCGAATCCCCGCAGGGCTCCCGGATAATCCCTCCCACTGGTTTTTCCTGCGATTCTGACCCCTGGAAGAATGTCCGGAGGCCTGGACATGATGATTTGCGAACATCCCGGATCAGGGAAGTGAGTCCGAATCACTGACTATTTTGCCTGTCACTTCCAATACTTGAGGATGGTTTCAGAGAAGAGTTCCGACCCCTTAAAGACCCGCGAGGAACAGGACATAACAGAGCACTATTTCGAGCGGGCGCTCTGGAGTTCGCGCCTCATCGTTCTCCTCGCCGTGATCTTCGGCACGTTCAGCTCGATAATCCTGTTCGTTTCCGGCTCCCTGGAAGTGATTAACACCCTTATCGCTTCCATATCCATTTCCCACATGGAGGTCGATCATACCGAGATCCTGATCGGGATAATCGGAGCGGTGGACTTCTACCTGATCGGGATGGTCCTCCTCATCTTCAGTTTCGGCATCTACGAACTGTTCATTTCGAAGATAGATATCGCAAGGGCCACCGGAGCGTTCCATACAATCCTCGAGATCACCAATCTCGACGACCTGAAGAACAAGATCATCAAGGTCATCATCATGGTGCTCATCGTGAGTTTCTTCCAGCGGGTGCTCGCCATTAAACTGGTTACCGGGATCGACATGCTCTACATGGCACTCTCGATAGCGGCGATATGTATCGGAGTCTATTTCCTGCAAAAACTAAAAATTTAATCTCTTGAAGGAGTCCGGACACACTTCGCGTCACTCCCGGGAACAAAGGAGGTTTCGGGTCCCCTGTTCTTTCCTCCTCGATATCAGGTGCTTTCAGGACCAGAGACTCTATGGTCATCACCTCCGGAAGCGTGATGACCTCGAAATCTCCGGGCGGCCAGCGGATGGGCCCGATCTTCCTGAGATATCCGGGAGTGGATATAGTATGCCGTCCCCTTCGTCGCCTCCCCTCCGGTGAATACCCGCGCCCCATACACCCCGGGCATCGTCTTCATAGACCGTTCCCGGGAGGTGATCCCGTTCGAAGCGCTGCACCCCTGATACGAATATAAGTACCCCACGAGGAATCGTCTGATAATTCATATAATGCCATATTCTTTCCCCTTGTTGTCCACAAACCGCCGGAAAAAATGCACGGATTTCACCGGGCACCCTTATACGAACCACCGGTTGATTTTTCATGAATCGTCCCTGTTTTAAGTCAGGGGAACTCAATTTCCGGGCGATGTGACCGAGGGTGATCGGGGGACTGGTGCGGCCGGAGAATCGCCAGTAAAAAAGGGTTACCAGGAAAGCGCAATTGCGACCAGGGCCGAAAGTCCGCGGGAAATAAGGATTTCGTGGAGTAACTGGGATTTCAACTCGGTTCCGGATCCGGATAACCTGGCGTTAAGGATATCCGCAGGAGCCGTGGGAGATACTCCATAATTCCCTGATCTCGCATCGATCAGTTCAGCCGCGTTGAGCTGACTGTTGGTACGGATCCCGGTCATGCCAATTCCTGACGCGTCGAAGGCCCCCGATGCCCTGCTGCTGAGCAGGCTACCGGCATTGACCTGCGGCTGCACCGTGGTATTCACGATCGTGACATTTCCACAGTTCTGTACATTTATCGTCTTTACAAGGAGCTGTCCGACCCACACCCCGTCATTCCTGATGAGTCCCCAGTCAGGGTGATACACCCCCGGCGTGCACGGAGCCATCAGCTGGAAGTCGAACGTATAGGTATCATTCGGTCCGATATACCTCCCCAGCGGGATCTTTGTGGGAGAGAACATCATGGCGTCGGTGTTGTTCGCCGCAAGCGAGATATCCGTGGGCAGCCACCCGGTCGTCCCCGTGTTCTGGACGGTGACCTGGACCGAATAGTTCTGGCATGCGCACATCGTGTCGGGGAGGGTGTTATTCACCATCCGGGCGTCCCAGAACAGGCCGGGGGGTACCGGGAACGGCGGGACAGGCGGGTAGGGCGGGATCGGCGGGATCGGCGGGTGGTATATGCCGCCCAGCGGGAGGAAGTCGGTATTATTCGCGTTCATCACGAACGGGAAGATTACGAACCCGCTTGCATTGCCCGGCTGGGTCTGCGACCAGCCTGTTCCGGCAGGTGTCGCCCAGTAATTGCCTCCGAGGTACGGCCCGCCAATGATATTCGTCCCGGGGGTCTGCGCGATATTCCACGTGTTGTGGAGCGGCGTCCCGTTGAACACGACGTTGTTGTTGTTGTTGAAGTAATTGTTGTAGAACAGGTTCTCTGCCGAATTGTCGAGGTACACTCCTGCCTGCGTGCTGAACTGTATATGACTGCTCATCACGGTGTTGTTGTCGGAATTCACGAGGGAAGTCCCGTTTGTATTGAAATTCAGCGTGCTGGTGCTCACCAGGTTATTCGATGAGTTGTAAAGCAGGACCCCGCTCATCCCGTTGCTGTTGGCGGTGCTCCCCGTGATGGTGTTGTTATAGGACTCGTTGATCACGAACCCGTTCTCGATATTGTTGTTGGCTACGCTGTTACTGATGGTGTTGTTGTTCGACGGGTCGAGATAGAATCCATTGAGGTTTGCGTTCGCGGTTGAGGTCGTGATCGTGTTGAAATTGGAGTCTTCCAGAAGCACTCCGTCGTTTGCGTTGTTGCTCGCAGTGCACCCGGTGAGCGTGTTGTAATCCGAGGACTGCAGGTAGATCCCGTTTCCGCCATTCATATTCGCGGTTGTTCCGGACATGCTGTTCAGGTCAGACGCGATGAAACTGACTCCGTTCCCACTATTGAATAAGGCCCTGTTGTTGACCAGCGTATTCCAGTCCGAATTGAACAGGTAAATTCCGTCCTGGGCATTGTAGCTTCCATTGTTCGCGGTGAACGTGCTGTTGTAGGCATTTGTCACGGTAATACCGGTAATGTTGTTATTCCAGGCAGCGTTGTTGGAGACGACGGAACTCTCCAGATTCACTATCGCAATACCGTTCAATGTGTTGTTCCAGGCATTGTTCCCTGAAATCGTGCCATTATAGAAGTTGGTAATTTCTATGCCGCTCATGTTGTTGAACGAAGCACTGTTCCCGGATACGGTACTTGCTTCTGAGTTCAACAGCTGGATGCCTCTCTGGGCGTTCCCGGTTGCGGTATTACCCGAAACAAGGGAGTTCCCGATGTTCACGACAACCATACCGCTCATATTGTTGTAGTTCGCGTTGTTCCCCGAAATGGTGCCGTTATAGAAATTATTGATCTGAATTCCGCTCCAGTTGTTGAACAGGGCATTGTTTCCTGATACCGTGTCAGACTCGGAATTGACGATGTACAACCCTTGCATCCCGTTGCTGCTGGCGTTATTTCCGTTAATCGTTGAATTTGCCGAATTGACCACGACTATCCCCGACTGCAGATTGTTCAGAGCGATATTCTGCGAGACCGTGGCGTTGTCAGGGTTTGAAACATAAATCCCGGTCTGGTTGTTCCAGGACGCATTGTTCCCCGTCACCACGAGGTCATTGTTATTGAGCACGTTTATCCCGGTGTGGTTGTTGAAGAAGGCCAGGTTTCCGGTCACTGTGTTATTGACGCCGTTCACGACATCGATCCCGTCAAGGTCGTTGAATGATGCGTTGTTCCCGGACAGGATCAGATTATTCGAGTTCTGGGCAAGAATGCCGCTCCAGTTGTTGAACAGGGCATTGTTCCCGCTCATCAGGGTCCCGTTGGAACCCTGGTTGTTGATTCCGGTAAAGTTGTTGTTGAGGACATTATTGCCGGAAAGGACATTGTTGTCAGAGAATACCAGGTTGATCCCGTGGGCGTCGTTGAAGCTCGCGTTGTTCCCCGAGAGCGTGTTGGAATCGGATCCCTGCAACAGGTCGATTCCGTTCAGCCGGTTGAACAGGGCATCGTTCCCGGCCAGGGTGTTGCTGCTGGAGTTCATCAGGAGGATCCCGTCGAGACCGTTCGAGCTCGCATTGTTTGCGGAGAGCAGGTTGTGGGTTGAATTCACCAGGTAGAAGCCGTTCAGGCTGTTGGCGAACGCGGTGTTCATGGTGAAATTGTTATAGTGGGAGTCGATCGCGGTGAACCCGTTCTGCTGGTTGAACATGGCGTTATTCCCGTTCAGGACATTGCTGCTGGAATTCTCCAGGTGAATCCCGTCGAAGACGTTCGAACTCGCGTTATTCCCGGAGAGCAGGTTGTGGGTCGAATTGAGAAGGTAGAATCCACTCTGCTGGTTTTCATTCGCCGTGTTCATCGTAAAGTTGTTGTAATGAGAATCGA
This sequence comes from Methanolinea mesophila, assembly GCF_017873855.1. Taxonomy (NCBI): domain Archaea; kingdom Methanobacteriati; phylum Methanobacteriota; class Methanomicrobia; order Methanomicrobiales; family Methanoregulaceae; genus Methanolinea; species Methanolinea mesophila. The sequence continues at coordinate 7,861 of NZ_JAGGKR010000002.1, read as the reverse complement.
TGACGGTGAATCCGTCAAGCATGTTGTTGTTGGCCGTGTTGTTGAAGAACGTCCCGTAGCTCGTGTTGATGATGGTAAATCCTTCGAGCATGTTCCCGCTCGCATTGTTCCCGGAGATGCTGTTGTTCATTGAATTGGTGATGTTGAACCCGTCGAGCAGGTTCCCGCTTGCGGTATTACCATTCAGGATGTTATTACTCGAGTTCTCCAGGTAGAACCCGTTCAGGCCGTTGTTGATCGCACTATTGTTTGTCAGGTTGTTGTAATCGGAATTCAGCAGCGTGAAGCCGTCAAGGCCGTTGTCCAGGGCGATATTATCGAATAACGTGTTATAGTTCGAATTCTGGAGCGTGAATCCTTCGAAAAGGTTCAGGGTCGCGTTGTTGCCGAACAGGCTGTTGTGATCGGAGCCGGTGAGGTTGAACCCGTCGTAGTGGTTCATGAGCGCAAAGTTGCCGGTCAGGTTGTTGTTGCCGGACCCGCCCAGGTAGAACCCGTTCCGGGTGTTGTTGAGCGCCGTGTTGTTGAACAGCGTGTTGTTGTCTGCACCGTAGAGCCCGAAGCCGTTCCACCCGTTCTCCGTTGCATTGTTATCGAACAGGTTGTTGTAACTCGAATTGGTGACATTGAACCCGTCGAACGCGTTGCCCATCGCGAGGTTCCCGGTGATGTTGTTGTAATCGGAAGGATCGAGATAGAACCCGTTCTGCTGGTTGTTTAATGCCTGGTTCGCGGTCAGGTTGTTGTTCCCGGAGTCGAACAATGCAAAGCCATTGTACGTGTTGTTGATCGCGGTGTTGTTATAGAGGGTATTGTTGTCCGCACCGTAGAGCCCGAATCCGTTCCACCCATTCTCCGTGGCATTATTGTCAAAGAGGTCGTTGAACTCTGAAGTGTCAAGGGCAAACCCATCATTTCCGTTGCCTCCCGCCATGTTCCCGGTGAGGTTGTTGTAGTCCGAGCCGACTAACAGGAATCCGTCTTCCTGATTTGAAAGCGCATTGTTGCCCGTAATGTTGTTGTTCGCGGAGCCGACTATACGGAACCCGACCAGGCCGTTTTCACTGGCATTGTTGCCGTATAGTGTGTTGTTTTCGGAGAACAACAGGTAGATTCCGTCCTGTTCGTTGAAATTCGCGATATTGTCCGCGAGCAGGTTGTTATGGGAGTTGACCAGGTCGATCCCGTCTACGACGACGTTTGCACTGGCATTGTTCGCGGTCAGGTTGTTGTAGCTCGAGTTGTCCAGGTAAATGCCCCAGCCATTCCTGACCGCCGTGTTGTTAAACAGGGTGTTGTTGTTGCTTTCAATCAGGAGGAACCCAACGCTGGAGATGTTCGGGTCGTACGTGACGGTGTTGTTGTAGGCGATATTATCGTAGAAATTGTTCCAGTTGCTCGCGACGACCGAGAACCCGTTCAGGCCGTTGAAGTTCGCAAGATTGCCGGTGAAGTTGTTGTAGGTGCTCTCCTCCATGAACACCCCGTTCTCCTGGTTATAGCTGATGTTATTCCCTGCGAAGTTGTTGTTGCCGGAGGTGTTCAGCCATACGCCCCTTCCGTTGAAGGTTACGTTGTTGTCAGTCGCGGTGTTGTTATCCGAGCCGAACATCTTGATGCCGGTGTTGGAATTGAAGGTCACTTCGTTCCCGGTAATGGAATTGAAGGTAGAGTTCAGCAACGAAATTCCATGGAGTCCGTTGACCGAGACATTGTTTGTGGTGATGTTGTTCAGGCTGGAGTTCTCGAGGAAGATCCCGTCAACCAGGTTAAGTGTGATCGTGTTGCTACTGAGGTTGTTCTCATTGGAGTCTGCCAGGTGGACCCCATGGACAGTGTTGTTGTATACCGTGTTGTTGAAGAGGGTGTTGACGTTCGAGCCGTCGAGTTTTATACCGTTGAACCCGTTGAACGCGACGTAATTGTCAAGGATTGAGTTGTTGTCGGAGGAGAAGAGCTGGATACCGTTCTCCTCGTTTCCGACGGCGGTGTTGTTCACGATGTTGTTCCAGGCCGAGTTCGTGAGAGAGATCCCCTGCCTCGAACCGTACAACGCACCGAACCCGTTTGCACTCGCGTTGTTATCGGTGACGTTGTTGTAATTGGACCCCGTGGCTCCCGCAAGGAGGATGCCGCCGCCGTTCGCGACGACGTAGTTCCTGGCGATATTGTTGTTGTTCGAGTCATACAGCGCTATCCCGTTGTCTGCGTTCCCCACCGCGTTATTGTCGACAAGGGTATTGTTGTCGGATAACTGGAGCACGAATCCGCCGCTCGTGTAACTGTAGGAAGCATTGTTCCCAACCAGTTCGTTCCATTGGTTATCTCCCGCGGGTGCAGACGGTTCTCCTAATTGGATCCCCGCGAAGTTCCTTAACGCCTCGTTCCCGGTGAGGTTGTTATGGCTCGAGTTCGTGACCAGCCAGATCCCGATATTGTAGTTGTCGTCCGCGGCGTTGCCGGTAAGGTTGTTGTACCACGAGTTGTTCAGAGCGATACCGTTGCTGGTGAGGCTCCCGTTCGCAGAGTTGTCCATCAGGATGTTGTACGAGGAATTCGCAAGAAGGATGTTCGCCTGGATGTCTCCCGACCCGTAGCCCGAGTTCGCGTCCGCGACGTTGTTCTCCAGCGTATTTCCGTTCGAGTTCAGCAGCGAGATCCCGGAGAACGAGTTGTCGTGCACGTAATTGCCGTCAAGCAGGTTCTGGTTCGAGTTGTTTAACAGGATCCCCGCATCCGATCCGACGGACCCGAAACTGTTGCCGGTGACTTCGTTCCCAGTCAGGTTGTTCTGGTTCGAGTTGAGGAGGGAGATTCCCGAGAGGTAATTATCGTGCACGTAATTGGAATCGAGCGTGTTCTGATCCGAGCCGTTCAGCAGGATACCTGCGTCTGTCCCGGATGAATAGAAGCTCGAGCCGGAAACCTCGTTGCCGGTCAGGTTGTTCTGGCTCGAGAGCGTGAGGACAATACCGTTGTAATTGTTGTCGTACACCGTGTTCCCGGTCAGGTTATTGAACGTCGAGCCCGACAGCGAGATCCCGTTCGTCTGGTTGAAGACCGACGCATCGTATACGTTCGATGCGTTGTTCATCACGATCTCGTTGAAATGCGAGTTCGTCAGGTTAATTCCGTCGTAGTAGTTCTCGATCGCGGTATTGGCGGTCAGGTTGTTGTAACTCGAGTTTTCCAGGTAGATCCCGTTGTAGGTATTACCCACCGCGGTGTTGTTTACCAGCGTGGTGTTGGTGGCATTATACAACCCGTACCCATTCCACCCGTTGATCGCCGCATAGTTGTCCGTCAGGTTGTTGAAGATCGAGTCCGTCACGTTGAACCCGTCGTACATGTTCGCAATCGCGAAATTCCCGGTGACATTGTTGTAGTTCGACGGGTCGAGGAAGAACCCGTTCTGCTGGTTCCCCTCTGCATAGTTCCCGGAAAGCATGCTGTAGCTCGTATTCTGCAGGTAGAACCCGTTCGCCTGGTTCCCGTTCGCGGTATCCATTATCAGGCTGATGCTGGTGGAATTGATGACGGTAAACCCGTCCTGCATGTTGAAATTGGCGGTATCGTTGAACAGGGTGACATTGTCCGCTCCGTTGAGCGTGAACCCTTCGAACATGTTCCCGTTCGAGCTGCTGTTGATGATGGTGTTGTTCGTCGAATTTGTCAGGTTGAATCCGTCGAACAGGTTCCCGATCGCGATGTTTCCTTCCAGGATGTTGTTATCCGAGTTCTCCAGATAGAACCCGTTCTGGCTGTTGTTGATGGCCATATTGTTTGTCAGGACATTGAAATCGGAGTTCAGCAGCGTGAACCCGTCAAGGCTGTTGTTCAGGGCGATATTGTCAGTTAAGGTGTTATAGTTCGAATTCTGGAGCGTGAATCCTTCGAAGAGGTTCAGGGTAGCGTTGTTCGAGACCAGGTTGTTGTGATCCGAACCGGTCAGGTTGAACCCGTCGTACTGATTCATGAGGGCGAGGTTTGAGGACAGATCATTGTAACCCGATCCTTCGAGGTAAAACCCGTTCCTGGTATTGTTGAATGCGGTGTTGTTCACCAGCGTCGTGTTGGATGCATTATACAGACCATACCCGTTCCACCCGTTGATCGCCGCGTAGTTGTCGGTCAGGTTGTTGAAGATCGAGTCCGTTACGTTGAACCCGTCGTACATGTTCCCGATCGCGAAATTCCCGGTGACGTTGTTGTAGTTCGACGGGTCGAGGAAGAACCCGTTCTGCTGGTTCTCCTGGGCGAGGTTGCCTGAAAGCAGGTTGTTGTCCGAGCTGAACAGGTCATACCCGTTCCCGGCGTTCTGGTTCGCGACGTTGTTGGTGATGGTGTTGAACGTCGAGTAGCTCAACGCGATACCGTTCTTCGAACCGCTGCCGCCGAGATACCCGTTCCCGCTCGCGTTGTTGTCCGCGATCAGGTTGTAGTTCGACCCAACAGACCCGGACAGGTAGATACCGCCGTCGTTCCCTACCACGGTGTTCCCGGTCAGGTTGTTGGTGTTCGCGTCATACAGCTCCATCCCGTTCGCCACGTTCCCGGTCGCCGTGTTCCCGAAGAGCGTGTTGTTGTCCGAGAGCTGGACCACGAACCCGGCGCCGGCCGTGCTGAACGATGCGTTGTTTCCTACCAGCTCGTTCCAGTCGTTGCCGCCCGCAGGCGCCACAGGTTCGCCGAGCACGATCCCCGCGAAGTTCCGCAGCGCCTCGTTCCCGGTGAGGTTGTTGTAGCTCGAGTTCGTGACCAGCCAGATCCCGGCATTATAATTGTCGTCCGCGGCGTTCGCGGTCAGGTTGTTGTACCAGCTGTTGTTCAGCACAAACCCGTTGCTCGTCAGGCTCCCGTTCGCGGAGTTGTTCACGAGCGCGTTGTACGACGAGCCCGCGAGCATGATGTTCGCCTGGATGTCCCCCGACCCGTAGCCCGAGTTCGCGTCCGCAACGTTGTTCTGTAACGTGTTCCCGGTCGAGTTCACCAGCGAGATCCCGGAGAAGTAGTTGTCGTGCACGTAGTTCCCGTCAAGCAGGTTCCCGTCCGACCCGTTCAGCAGGATGCCCGCGTCCGACCCAGATGACAGGAACGAGGACCCCGATACTTCGTTCCCGGTCAGGTTGTTCGAGTCCGAACCGGTGAGAATGATCCCGTTGTAGTTGTTGTCCACGGCCGTGTTCCCGGTCAGGTTGTTGAAATTCGAGCCCAGCAGCGAGATCCCGTTCGTCTGGTTGTATACGCCGTCGTTCGAGGCCGTGTTCCCCACGATCTCGTTGTAGCTCGACCCGGTCAGGTTGATCCCGTCGTAGTAGTTCTCTATCGCGAAGTTCCCGGTGAGGTTGTTGTAGCCCGAGCCCTCCAGGTAGAACCCGTTGTACGTGTTCCCCACGGCGGTGTTGTTCACCAGCGTCGTGTTGGATGCATTATACAGACCATACCCGTTCCACCCGTTGATCGCCGCGTAGTTGTCGGTCAGGTTGTTGAAGATCGAGTCCGTTACGTTGAACCCGTCGTACATGTTCCCGATCGCGAAATTCCCGGTGACGTTGTTGTAGTTCGACGGGTCGAGGAAGAACCCGTTCTGCTGGTTCTCCTGGGCGAGGTTGCCTGAAAGCAGGTTGTTGTCCGAGCTGAACAGGTCATACCCGTTCCCGGCGTTCTGGTTCGCGACGTTGTTGGTGATGGTGTTGAACGTCGAGTAGCTCAACGCGATACCGTTCTTCGAACCGCTGCCGCCGAGATACCCGTTCCCGCTCGCGTTGTTGTCCGCGATCAGGTTGTAGTTCGACCCAACAGACCCGGACAGGTAGATACCGCCGTCGTTCCCTACCACGGTGTTCCCGGTCAGGTTGTTGGTGTTCGCGTCATACAGCTCCATCCCGTTCGCCACGTTCCCGGTCGCCGTGTTCCCGAAGAGCGTGTTGTTGTCCGAGAGCTGGACCACGAACCCGGCGCCGGCCGTGCTGAACGATGCGTTGTTTCCTACCAGCTCGTTCCAGTCGTTGCCGCCCGCAGGCGCCACAGGTTCGCCGAGCACGATCCCCGCGAAGTTCCGCAGCGCCTCGTTCCCGGTGAGGTTGTTGTAGCTCGAGTTCGTGACCAGCCAGATCCCGGCATTATAATTGTCGTCCGCGGCGTTCGCGGTCAGGTTGTTGTACCAGCTGTTGTTCAGCACAAACCCGTTGCTCGTCAGGCTCCCGTTCGCGGAGTTGTTCACGAGCGCGTTGTACGACGAGCCCGCGAGCATGATGTTCGCCTGGATGTCCCCCGACCCGTAGCCCGAGTTCGCGTCCGCAACGTTGTTCTGTAACGTGTTCCCGGTCGAGTTCACCAGCGAGATCCCGGAGAAGTAGTTGTCGTGCACGTAGTTCCCGTCAAGCAGGTTCCCGTCCGACCCGTTCAGCAGGATGCCCGCGTCCGACCCAGATGACAGGAACGAGGACCCCGATACTTCGTTCCCGGTCAGGTTGTTCGAGTCCGAACCGGTGAGGATGATCCCGTTGTAGTTGTTGTCCACGGCCGTGTTCCCGGTCAGGTTGTTGAAATTCGAATTTAATAGCGTGATGCCGTTCAACTGGTTGTATATCCCGTCGTTCGAAGCATGGTTGCCGATAAGATCGTTATAACTCGAAAAATTCAGATTGATTCCGTCGAATAAATTTTCTATTGCATAATTGCCCGTGAGCGTGTTATAACTTGAATTCTCAAGATAAATCCCGGCGAGCGTATTCTGTATACCGACATTATTGTAAAGTGAGGAATACCAGGACGAGAGGATGCCAATCCCCTGCATCCCGTTCATACTGGCATTATTCTGCTCGAGCTGCAGGTTGTGTGAGTTCATCGATACGATACCGTAGTAGGTGTTTCCGGTAACCGTATTATTGAAAATAAAAGAATTATTGGAAGAATCGAACCAGATCCCGTAATCCTGGCTCCCACCGTTGAATGCACCCGCGGTATTGTTCGCAACGGTCATGTTTGTGGATCCTTCGACATCGATACCTCTCCGGGTATTATTATTCACCTGGTTATTCCGAAGAGTGACATTGTCGCTATTGCGAACCCTTATTCCGAACTCGTTTCCGAATAACACGACATCGTGCACGATATTATCGACGGGAGCTGCATAACCTCCAGTTCCAAGATCCCCGCCGTTCGTATTTGTCGCGTTATAGCTTACGGTATCGAGGATAACCCCATAGATCATCTGGGTTATGGTGAAATTGCTGATCTGGACATTCTCGCTCCCTGGAGCTACCAGGATACCGACCTGATCCAGGACTGCACCACCTGCACCCTGAATGATAAGCCCCATCCCATCCAGGACGACATTCGAGGCATCTATGAAAATGGCCCAGGGGTTGGAAGTGGTAAGAGTCCCTCCGGTAAAGTTCCCGAGATCGTTGAACCAGTCGACCGGGTAATACCCTGATTCTGTGATATTCCAGTAATTGCTCCCCGGGCTTCCAAGGAGATTCGTGCCGTTCAACGGGGGATCATGCAGACCGTATGGAGTGGAATTATCCGAAAGAGTTGTATTTTCCTCATTCACCGATATCAGGCTCTGTCCGGACTGGCCGGCGGTCTGGTTCACATCGCCGAGACTTCCTGCGACCGTCTCATTCAACTGCAGATCAGCCGGAAGAGTGTCATTGAGGTAGAGAAGATCGTTCTCATTGTCAATGATAGAGGGCATTTCCTCGGCTGCAGGGGTTTCCTCGGCCGCAGGGGTTTCCTCAGCTACAGGGGTTTCCTCAGCTGCAGGGGTTTCCTCGGCTGCAGGGGTTTCCTCGGCTGCAGGGGTTTCCTCGGCTGCAGGGGTTTCCTCGGCTGCAGGGGTTTCCTCGGCTGC